>SYBY01000174.1 GCA_005788585.1 Actinomycetota bacterium
CAGGCCGCCGATGGCGGGCGCCGCGATGCGCTCCTTGTCGGCGACGAACAGCAGGATGGCGCCGGTCGACGCGCCGAGCTTCGCCGTCGCGGCCGCGATGCGCTCCTCGCCGAGGAACTTCGCGATCGGCGACCGCCAGCCCGAGTTCACGCAGCTCGATGTGGAGATGTCGTTCGTCACCGAGGACGACGTCATCGACGCGATGGAGCGCACGATGGCCAAGGTCTTCGCGCTCGCCGAGCTCGACGTGCCCGCGCCCCCGTACCGCCGCATGCCCTACGCGGAGGCGATGGCGCGCTACGGCTCGGACCGCCCGGACACGCGTTTCGGGCTGGAGATCGTGGACGTGGGCGAGGAGCTGCGCGGCTCGGACTTCAAGGTCTTCGAGGGCGTCATCAGCGGGGGCGGTGTCGTCCGCGCGCTGAACCTCGGCAACGCCGGGATGTCGCGCTCCGAGCTCGACGGGCTCAACGACGTCGTGCAACGCCACGGCGGCAAGGCCGTTGCCTGGGCGGTGGTGGAAGACGGCGGTGGCTGGCGTTCGCCGATCGCGAAGTTCCTCGGCGAGGAGCGCATCGCGGCCGCGACGGCGAAGCTCGGCGCGTCGACCGGCGACATCCTGCTGTTCGTCGCCGACAAGGAGCGCATCGCGGCGCCCGCCATCGGCGGCCTGCGCCTGGAGCTGGGGCACCGCCTGGGGCTCGTGCCGGAGGGCGCGCACGATCTGCTGTGGATCGTCGACTTCCCGATGTTCGAGTTCGACGAGGGCGACGAGCGCTGGAACGCGCTGCACCACCCGTTCACCGCGCCGCTCGGCGATCTGGGCGATCCGGCGTCGCTGACGTCACGTGCGTACGACCTCGTCCTCGACGGGACCGAGATCGGCGGCGGATCGATCCGCATCCACGATCCGGCCGTCCAGGAGCGGGTCCTCGAGATCCTCGGGATGGACGCCGAGGAGGCCAATGCGCGCTTCGGCTTCCTGATCGAGGCGCTCAAGCACGGCGCGCCGCCGCACGGCGGCATCGCGTTCGGCATCGACCGGATCGTCGCGATCTGCGCGGGACGGGAGTCGATCCGTGACGTCATCGCGTTTCCGAAGACCGCGAGCGGGGCGGACCCGCTCACGGGAGCGCCCGCCGAGGTCGACGACCGGCAGCTGCGCGAGCTCGCGCTGCGGCGCCGGTAGGCCAGCTGCGGCGTACCACGCCGCACCGGCTTTCGGTGGGTGAGCCGGACGAATGGACGAATAGGCCACGCTGTTTCCTCACGCGCGAGCGGCTCGCAGCCGACTACGGGGCAGATGACCCAGGTCTCCCGCCCCATGATCATCGCCCTGGCGGGCACGTTGCTGTTCGCCGCGGTGTGGTTCACGCTGCTGCGCCCCAAGCCCGCCGAGGATGTCGTGACCGCGCCGGCGACACCCGCTGCGACGCCGGCGACCCCGGCGACCGGCGGCTCGGCCGTGACCGACGCGCCCGCACAGGCGCAGGCCGCGGTGGACGCGACGAACGCGGCATCCGCGCAGAGTGAGGCCCAGGCGGACGCGGCCACCGGCGACACGGCCGCCCCGGCTGCCCCGGCGACCGACGGCACCGCCGCGGGCTCATCCTCATCTTCCGCGACACAGGCCGCCGGCACCGACACGCCCGCGCGCGAGGTCAAGACCGACGCGGACGTCCCCGCCGGCGAGGCCGCGGTCCTGCGCCAGCTCGCCGACGGCAAGGTCGTCGTGATGCTGTTCTGGAACGCGTCGAGCGCGGACGATCGCGCCGCGCGCCGCGCCGTGACCGAGGCCACGAAGGGCGAGAAGGACGTTGCGGTCCGCATCGTGCGGGCCGAGAACGTCGGCTCGTACGAGGCGATCACGGGTGGCGTCACCGTCGCCCAGACGCCGACCACGATGATCATCGGCCCGGAGCGCAAGGCCGTGACGATCACTGGCCTGATCGACCCGCTCGAGATCGAGCAGGCGATCGCCCGCATGGCGCCCGCCAAGGGCTGACGCGCCGCATCTACACTCGGCCGGATGGCCGATGAGCGCTTCGAGGAGCATCTGCGCCACCCGCAGGGCTCGGGGACGATTCCCGACGGCGCCTGCACGGGTGTCGCCGGCGGCTCCGTCTGCGGCGACCTGGTGCGCTTCGGCCTGACGCTCGACGGGACGCACGTCTCGGCGGCCGGCTTCGAGGCCGACGGGTGCGGGGCGCTGACCGCGGCGGCGAGTGCGGCGGTCGATCTCGTGGAGGGCGCGTCACTGTTCGACGCCGCGCGGGTGGGCTCACCCACGATCGCGGAGGCGCTCGGGGGGCTGAGTGCCGGCAAGCTGCACGCCGCGGATCTCGTCAGCGACGCCCTGCACCAGGCGCTCGGCGCCGCCGCCACCGCGCACGCGGCGCTCGCGCCGTCCCCGGGTCGCACGCTCGTGGCGATGAGCGGCGGCGTGGACAGCGCCGTGGCCGCGCTGCTGTGCGCCCGCGAGCCCGGGGCAGAGGTCTGCGCGGTGACGCTCGAGCTGTGGCGCGACCCCGAAAACGACGCGGAGGCCTCGTGCTGCTCGGCGTCGGCCGTGCGTGTCGCCCGGTCGCTGGCCCATCGCATGGGCCTGCCGCACCTCACGGTCGACCTGCGCGCGGAGTTCCGCGCGGGCGTCGTCGACCCCTACCTGGCCGACCACGCCGCCGGCCTGACGCCGAATCCGTGCGTGCGCTGCAACGGCCATGTCCGGCTCGACGCGATGGTCGATCTTGCCGACCGGCTGGGCGCGGCGGCCCTGGCGACGGGCCACTACGCCCGGGTGCGCGACGGCCTGCTCGCACTGGCCGCCGACCCGGCGAAGGACCAGACGTACATGCTCGCCGCGTCGTCTCCCGCCACGATCGCGCGGCTGCGCTTTCCGCTCGGAGACCTCACGAAGCCCGAGGTGCGCGAACTGGCCGAGGCGGCCGGCCTGCCGGTCGCCCGGGCGCCGGAGTCCCAGGACTTGTGCTTCCTGGCCGGCACGGGCAAGGCGCGCTTCCTCGCCCGCCACGGGCGGCTGCGCGACCGCGACGGCGCGATCGTCGACCGCCAGGGCCGCGAGCTGGGCCGCCACCGCGGGCACCACCACTACACGGTGGGTCAGCGCCGCGGACTGGGCCTGAGCACACCCGACGCGGACGGGCTGCCGGAGGCGCTCTACGTCCTGGGCACCGACGCGGACGCGAACACCGTGACGGTCGGGCCCCGCGACGCGCTGGCGACGACGCGCGTCCGGCTGCGCGGCCTCACGCTGCACCGGCCCCCCGACGAGGTCGACGCGGTGAAGCTGCGCTACCGCCAGCGTCCGCTCGCCGCCCGGCTGGAGGGCGACGACGTCGTGCTCGCCGAGCCGATGGACGGCGCGGCTCCCGGTCAGGCGGCGGTGCTGCTCGCCGGCGACCGCATCGTCGGATCGGCGTGGATCAGGGCGTGAGCGCGGCGAACGGGACGTGCTCGTCCTCGCCGGGACGGACGATCACCGCTGTGCGCTCCGGGACCTCGCGCCAGACCCCCGCCATCGGGCCCAGCGGCTCGGAGACCACGAGCCGGTCCTCCGGCCCGAGGGCCTGGAAGCGCTCGATGTCCGGATACATCTCGCGCAGGGTCTCCGGGTCGTTGCTCTCGTAGAGCGTGCGCGACTGCGACCCGCTGCCGTAGCGCACCGCCCACAGCGTCCGCCCGTCGCTGAACCCCGCCGTCATCTCCACCGGATGGTCGATCCCGGCGTCGCGGCCGACACGCTCGATGAACCCCACGGCGCGGGCGAGCCCGCCGAGCGGGTCGTCCTGCAGGCCGAAGCTCAGCGCGAGGAAGAACATCAGCTCCGAGTCGGTGCTGCCCTCGATCTCGTTGTAGAGCGACGGGTCGACGCCGAGCATGAGCTCGCGGCGGATCCGCGGGTAGTCGACGATCTCGCCGTTCTGCACGAACAGCCAGTCGCCGTGGCGGAACGGATGGCAGTTCGTCTGCTGGACCGGCGTGCCCGTCGTCATCCGCACGTGGGCGAGGAACAGCCGCGTGCGGACGTGTGCCGCGAGCTCACGCAGGTTGACGTCGTTCCACGCCGGCTGGACGCTGCGGTAGCGCCCGGGCGGGTGGCCCTCGGCGAACTCGTCGTACCACCCGATGCCGAACCCGTCGCCGTTGAGGAGCTCGAAGCCCTCCGAGGCGTGCTGGCTCTGGGCGATCAGGCCATGCTGGGTCCGGTAGAGCGGCTCCTCGATGAGGATCGGCTCGCCGAAGTAGGCGTTCCAGCGGCACACCGTGCGCGCCTAGGACTCGGCGACCTTGATGCTCTCGATGATCACCGGGCTGACGGGCTGCTCGGTCGACGGGTCGGTCTCGACACCCTCGATCGTCGTCACGACGTCGATGCCCTCGGTGACCTCGCCCAGGAGCGCGTAGTCGGCGGGGAGGCCCGCGTCCTCGCCGCTGACGACGTAGAACTGGCTGCCGGACGTGCCTGCCGGCTCGGCGCCGGTCTTCGCCATCGCCACGACGCCCTTCGTGTACTGGATGTCGCTCGGCGGGGCCTCCTCGACCGAGTAGTCCGGGCCGCCCGTGCCGTCGCCGGCGGGATCGCCGCCCTGGATGACGAAGCCCGGGACGATGCGGTGGAACGACGTGCCGTCGTAGAAGCCCTCGTCGGCGAGGTGCTTGAAGGAATTCGACGTCTTCGGCGCGCGCTTGACGTCGAGCGTGATCTCGAACGTGCCGCAGTTCGTGGTCACGGTCGCGACGTAGGTCTTGGCGGGGTCGAGCTTGCCCGTGGGCTCACCGACCTCGGTGTCCTTCGGCTGGGCCGGCTCCGCGGGGGCGCATTCACCGGCTGCAGGAGCGGCTGCGGTCGTCTCCGCGGTGGTCTCGGCCTGGGTGGCGGCGCTGTCTCCGGCGTCGTCGTCATCGGAGCCGCAGGCGGCGAACGTGAGGGCGAGCAGGACGGCCAGGACGGTCAGGAGACGAGACATGCGCGCGAGCATAGAACGAAGGGAGCGGCCGCATGCGCTTGAATCAACGGTCGTGACGATGACGACCGACGAGATCCGCGAGACGTTCCTGGAGTTCTACGCCTCCCGCGACCACAAGCGCCTGCCCTCC
>SYBY01000175.1 GCA_005788585.1 Actinomycetota bacterium
CCGGGCTCGGGGACGACGAACGCGATGAGCCGCTGGCCGAACTCGTCGTCGGGCACGCCGATGACCGCGGCCTCCGCGATGTCGTCGCGCGACGAGAGCAGGTCCTCGACCTCGCGCGGGAACACGTTCTCGCCGCCCGAGTCGATCATGTCGTCGTCGCGGCCGTCGACGAACAGGCGGCCCTCGGCGTCGAGGTGGCCCACGTCCCCCGTGGACATCCGCCCGGCGACCTCCTCCTTGCGCAGATCCTTGGCCGTGTAGCCCTCCATCCGCAGCATCGACGCGACGAAGATCCTCCCGGTCTCGCCCTGCGCCACCGGGCGGCCCTCGTCGTCGATGATCGCGAGGTCCGTGCCCATCGGCGGGGTCCCCGCGGTGCCGGGCGCGGCCCGCAGATCGGCGGGCGTGGCAATGGACGCCCAGCCCGTCTCGGTCGAGCCGTAGAAGTTGTAGACGACGTCGCCGAAGGCATCCATCGCGCGCGTCGCGAGGTCCCCGGGGATCGCCGACCCCGACAGCGGGATCGCCTGCAGCGACGACGTGTCGTGGCGCGCGAGCTCCTCGGGCCCGAGCTGCAGCACCCGCTGCAGCATCGTGGGCACCATCGCGGCCGACTGGACGCGGTACTGATCGATGACGCGCAGCGTCTCGACCGGGTCGAACCGCCGCCGCAGCACGATCGTCGTGGGCAGCGCCAGGCCGAGGCTGAAGTTCAGCAACCCCCAGCCGTGGAACATCGGCGCGACGATGTGGTGGACCTGCCCGCGGCGGAACGGCAGCCGGTCGAGGATGCCGACGATCGCGGGCAGCGGCGCGCCCTCGCGCGCGGCGCCCTTCGGCGTGCCGGTCGTGCCCGAGGTGAGGATGACGAGGCGCCCCGTCCCCTGCGGCGCGGCGGGCCGCGTCGCCGGATAGGCGGCGAGCTGCTCCAGCGTCGGGTGCGCGGGCGTCCCGTCGGCGTGGCCCACCCAGCGGCGCCCGTGCAGGACGCTCTCGTCGAGCAGGCCGTCGAACTCCTCGTCGAGGACGATCCCGCGGGCGCCCTCACGCTCGAGGACGTCGGCGAGCTGCGGCCCGGCGAAGTCGGTGTTGCAGAACAAGATCGTCAGCGCGAGCTTCGACGCGGCGTGGACGGCTTCGACGAACGCGCGGCCGTTGCGGCACAGGACGCCGATCGCGTCGCCCTCACGCAGGCCCGCGGCCACGAACGCCCGGGCGATCGCGTCGGTGCGCCGGTCGACCTCGGCGAACGTCAGCGTGCCCTGCTCGTCGATGACGTACGGGTGGTCGGGGTAGTTGCGTGCCGCGCCGGAGAGGCCGGCGGCGGGGGAGGGGCCGAAGCGCCGCAGCGCGATGCCCTGGCGGACCAGGCGGTCGACGCGCGGCTGCAGGATGCCGGCGTCGACGAGCGCACGGACGGACTGGACGGTGGTGCCGGCGACGCTCATCGCGCCTCCCAGACCGGGTCGCGCTTCTCCGCGAAGGCCTTGGCGCCCTCGCGGGCGTCGCGGCTGATGATCACGGGGCCGGCGATCTCACCCTGACGCGCCCAGAACTCCTCGCCGTGCCAGGCGTCCTGCTCGTCGAGGACCTGCTTCGTGGCGATCACCGCGAGCGGGGCGTTGGAGGCGATCTCCTCGGCCAGCTCCAGCGCCGCGTCGAGGGCACCGCCCTTCGGCGTCACCCGCGCGACGAGGCCGAGCGACTCGGCGCGCGCCGCGTCGATCGGCCTCCCGGTCAGCGCGATCTCCTTGACGACACCGCGCGGCAGCCGCTGGGGCAGCTGATGCAGCGCACCCGCCACGGCGACGAGGCCGCGCTTGACCTCCGGCAGACCGAACACGGAGTCCTCGGCGCAGACCAGCAGGTCGCATGCGACGGCGATCTCGAACCCGCCGGCCAGCGCCGGGCCCTCGATCGCCGCGATGAGCGGCTTCTTCGACGCGTACTGCGTGATGCCGGCGAACCCGCGAACCGGAACGGCGGGGAACTCGCCCCGCGCGAAGGCGCGGAGGTCCATGCCTGCGCTGAAGTAGCCGCCCGCGCCGGTGACGATGCCGACCGCGAGGCCGTCGTCGGCGTCGAGCTCGTCGAGCGCCGCGGCGATGGTCTGCGTCATCTCGAGGTCGATCGCGTTGCGGACCTCCGGGCGGTTGAACGTGATGAGCTGGATGCGGCCGCGCCGCTCGACGACGACGCTGCTCATCGCGTCGCTCCCGTCAGGCAGGCGGGGGTGAAGCTGCGGTCGGCACGCAGCTCGACCGGTTCGCCGAGGATGTCGTGGTTCGCCATGGCGGCCATGACCTCCGGGTCGTTGGTGTGTCCCAGTGCGCGGCGGCCGTCCTCGAGGAGGGCGAACAGGATGCCGTAGCTCGGCTCCCCGCCGCGGTCGTAGATCAAGGTGCACGACTCGGCGGTCGCGCGGTAGTCACCGGGCTCCGCGACCTCGCGGGGCGCCGGATGCTCCGGCTCTGCTGCGAACGCCGCGAACCCGCGGGCGGGCGGCTCGTTGCCGTACACGCCGAGCGCGTGCTTCGTGGCGTACCAGCCGAGCGCGGTCGACAGACCGGTGGTGCCGGGCGGCGCCTCGCGCAACTGCCGCGCGACCGCGGCGATGCCGTGCGTGGCGTAGTTGTTGCCGGGCCCGCCGAAGAACGTCAGCCCGCCGGTGCACGTGAGCGGGCGGCCGGGATGGTCGACCGGCAGCCCGAGCTCGCGCGCGGCGAGCTGGACGGCGGACGGGAAGCACGAGTACAGGTCGACCGGGCCGAGGTCGTCGGCGGTGATGCCGGCGTGGGCAAACGCCGCCTCGCCACACGCGCGGATCGCAGGCGAGCGGTGCAGCTCGCGCCGCTCGGAGAGGAACCACTCGTCGGTGGCGTGCGCGGCCGCGTGGACGAACACCCAGTGCTCGCGCGGGATGCCGAGGTCCCGGGCGGTCCCCGCCGAGCAGATGAGCAACGCCGCGGACTGGTCGACCTGGAGGTTCGAGTTCAGGAGCTTGGTGTAGGGGAGGGTGACCTGGCGGTTCGCCGGCGACACCGTCGTCAGCTCCTCGGCCGTGTAGGTGGTGGGCGACCACGCGTAGGGGTTCGTCGCCGCGATGTCGCTGAAGCGCGACCACAGCCGCCCGACCAGATCGAGCTGCTGCTGCGGCGTGCGGCCCGCGTCGGCCCGGATCGCCTGCTCGAGCAGGGGGTAGGCCATGATCGGCGCGATGAGGCCGACGGCCGTCTCCTCGTCGGTGTTCGCGGGCTGGTCGGGCTCGAGGACCTCGTCGGCGGCCCGCGCCGGGTCGGCGGGCGGCCAGTCGGGCTGCTCGCCGCGCTTCATGGCGTCGGCCAGGGTCTTCAGCGCCTCGGCGCCGCAGAGGATGCCGGCGTCGAGCGTCCCGGCCTGGATGCGCGAGGCGATCGTCGCCATCAGGACGCCGGGACCGTTGCCGCCCTGGTTGCTCGTGCGGACGGTCGGCGCGTTGATCCCGAGCAGGTCGCCGACCCGGCGGCCCGGGTCACCGTCGCCCCACGACGCGGTGGGCACGGCGGCGATGAGCCCGACGCGCGCGAGGAGCGCGTCACCCGCGCCCGCGTCCGCGAGGGCGCCGCGGACCGCGATCTCCATGAGCCGGGCGGGCTCGGTCGGCTCGGCGGGGTTCGCGTCGGCGGGACGGCGGACGTGCTCGCCGATCCCGACGATGACGGGGAGGTTGGGGTCTTCGGGAGTCATCCTGATTCCTGGACGTCGAGGGTGGCCGCGGCGGTGTACAGCCGCGTGAGGTGGGCGACGAGTTCGTCGCGGGGAAGCTCGGTCTGGGTGGTGGCCGCGGAGACGAGGAGCTCTGCGATCCCGCCGGACAGGACCTGGGCGCTGACGGCGATCCCGCGGACGTCGGCGTGGGCCGGGTCCGGGTGGATGGATCGCATGAGCCGCGCGGCGATGTCGGCCGAGGCGGTGAGCAGCGCGCTGCGGGAGGCCCGGAGCTCGGGCGTCGCCATGGACTCGACGAGCGCGACGGTCACGCGGCGCGGGTCCCCGCCGAAGTAGTCCGCGAGGGCGCCGAGGACGTCACCGACCCGTTCCAGCGGCTCCCGGCCCGTCCCGGTCGCCGCCTCACGGACCAGGCGTTCGATGTCGGCGGCGATCTCGTGGCAGACCGCGAGGAACAGGTCCTGCTTGGAGGTGAAGTGCTCGTAGAAGTACCGCTGGGACAGCCCTGCGGACCGGCACACGTCACGGACCGTCGCGCGGTCCCAGCCGCTGGCGGCGAACACGTCGAGGCCCGCGGCGAGCAGCTGCTCGCGCCGGCGGTCCTCGCGCTCCCCGGCGGTCAGCCCGCCGTAGACCCGGTCACTCGTCGGCATCCGCCGCATCCTGACATCAGGAACGCGGCGTTTCAAGATGTACGGACGAGTTCCTGATACGGCCTAGGGCTCGATGCGGCGCGCGCGGTACAGCCGCAGCTCGCCGCTGACGCCCTTGATCCGCCGGGGCGGCAGGGAGGACCACTTCCAGCCCGGGCCCGCGTGCTCGCGCGCGGACGCCGTCGCGACGACCGTGCCCGGCCGGGCGAGCGTCGTGATCCGGCTGGCACGGTTGACCGGCCGGCCGAACCAGTCGCCGTGGCGGTTCAGCGCCCCGCCGTAGCCGATGCCGGCGCGCAGCTGCGGGAAGTCCTCACCCTCGGCGTTGGCGGCGTCGACGAGCGCGAATGCCGCCTCGAGCATGGGGTCCACCGACGCGGAGACGAGCATGACCGCGTCCCCGATCGTCTTGACGAACCGCACGTCCTCGCCGACCACGCGCTCGGCGATCTGCACGAGCCGGTCGGCAACGGCGCTGAGCTCGGTCGCGGGAAGCTCCTCGCCCAGGCGGGTGAAGCCCACGAGATCGGCGAAGCAGACGGCGACCGGCCGGGCCTCGGGCATGAGGCCGGACTCACGGTCGTCGGGCAGCAGGGCCTCGGTCGAGAAGATGTCGCGCAGGTGGAGCAGCAGCAGGCGCTGGACGCTCGGACCCGCGATCGGCACGAGGATCTCGGCGACCGCGGCCCAGCGCAGGGCGAGCTGCTCCTCGTCGTCTCCAGGCTCCAGGACGAGCTCGAGGCTGAGCTGGCGCATCGACTCCGCCGTCTGGCTCAGGCCGCGCCCGAGCACCCGGACGACGTCGAGCAGGCGGTCGTCGGAGAGGCCGAGCTCGCGCAGGCGCTTGACGTCCTGCATCGCTTCGAGGTCCTGCTCGTAGTAGGCGACCTCGTCCATGTCGCGCACCGGGAGACCCGAGGCGCGCCGGATCGCGAGGACGAAGTCCAGCTGCATGTTCGTCATCCGCGAGATGTCCTCGGCGGTGTACTTCGGGTGGCCGCCGAGTGCCTGGGCGGCCAGGAGCGCGGTCAGCGTGCTCGCTGCGGCCGCCTCGCGGATCGTCTCGCGCGGGACGCCGGCCTCCAGGAGGCGGTCGAGCAGCCTGCGGCGCGACGCGATCGCTGCGTCGTCCAGGCCCTCGAGCAGATCGTCCAGCCGATCTTCGGCATCACCCTCCACGGCGGGCAGACTACGACGCTCGCGGACACCGGCGGTCAACGATCCGTAACCTATGGGGTTCGCACCGCTTTCCTGGAGGAAACCCGCATGGCCCCTGGCCGCGCCGCCCGCACCGCCGATGAGTCCCCCGAGCGCCCCAGGCGCCGGCGGATGAGCGGCGCGCAGCGCCGCCGGGAGATTCTCACGGCGGCGATGGAGGTCCTCGCCGAGCAGGGCTACCACGCGGCGTCGATCGACGACATCGCCCAGGCCGCGGGGATCTCGAAGGCCCTCATCTACGAGCATTTCGAGTCCAAGGCCGCGCTGAAGACGGCGCTGCTGGAGGAGCAGGGCGGCGAGCTGCTGCGCCGCGTCGCCCTCGCGGTCGATGCCAGCGACCCGGCGGATCAGCAGCTCTACGCCGGCCTGGACGCGTTCTTCGGGTTCGTGCAGGAGCGCCAGATCGCCTGGGCCATGCTGCACCGCGACGCCGTCGAGCTCGGCGTCGACGACGCGCTGCGGACCATGCAGGACGGGGCCACGCGCATGGTGGCCGCGATGTACGACACCGCCAACGGCGGCACGCTGCCGAAGGAGCGCGCCGAGATGCTCGCGCGCATGCTCACGGGCGGCGCGCAGTCGCTGGCGACATGGTGGATCGCCAACCCGGACGTGCCGCGACGTCAGGTCGTCGAGGCCGCCATGGAGTCGGCGTGGGTCGGCCTCGCCGAGCTGCGCTCCGGCGTGCGGTACCGGCGCCCGGGCGGCGGCCGCGCGGTCGAGCGCCGCGCGCACGTCGTGCGGCTGTAGCGAAGGCATCCGGCCCGACGCGCAGAATCCCCGGGGATGATCGTCCTCGGGATCGACCCCGGCACCGCCAACACCGGGTACGGGGTGGTTCGCCGTGGGCGCACGCTGTCCGCACTCGACGGCGGGGTGATCGTCACGTCCTCGTCCGCGCCCGCCGAGCGCCGGCTGGCCGACATCCACGCGCGGGTGTGTGAGCTCATCGACGAGCACGCGCCGGACGCCGTCGCGCTCGAGGACCTGTACTTCGGCCAGAACGTGCGCAGCGCGTTCGCGGTGGGCCAGGCCCGCGGCGTGGTCATGCTCGCTGCCGGTCAGCGCGACCTGCCGTGCGCGTCGTACACGCCCCAGCAGGTCAAGAGCGCGGTGTGCGGCAGCGGCCGCGCGGCGAAGGACCAGGTCATGCGCATGGTCCAGACGCTCCTGCGGCTGCCCGAGCCCCCGCGGCCCGACCACGCGGCCGATGCGCTCGCCGTCGCCATCTGTCACGTCAACCGCGCGCCGATGCAGGCCGCGATGCGCGGGGCCGCCGCATGATCGCGCTCGTCCGCGGCGAGGTCGCCGTCCGCCGTCCCGACCACGTCGTCGTCGACGTCCAGGGCGTGGGCTACCTGCTCGCCGTCTCGGCGCACACGCTCAAGCAGGTCCCGGCGGTCGGCCGGGAGATCACGCTGCTGACCCACCTCGTGGTGCGCGAGGACGCGATGGCGCTGTACGGCTTCGCCACCGAGGAGGAGCGCGAGCTGTTCCTGCTCCTGCTCGGCGTGCAGTCGGTCGGCCCGAAGATGGCGCTGGCCGTCCTGTCGGGCGGCTCCCCGCGCGAGCTCGTCGCGACGCTGGCCGCCGGGGACGTCAAGCGGCTCACCGCCGTGCCCGGCATCGGCAAGCGGACGGCCGAGCGGATCGTCGTCGAGCTGCGCGAGAAGGTCGTGCCCGATCACACGCCGATCGACGGCACCGGTCTCGGCGACATCGTCGTCAGCCGCGGCGGGGACGACCCGCGCAGCCTCGCTCGCGACGGGCTGCTCGAGCTCGGGTTCACCGCCGTCGAGGCCGAGAAGCTGCTGTCCGGGGCCACGGGCGACGCGCCCGAGGAGCTCATCGCCCACGCACTGCGCGCCGCCAGGCCATGAGCACGGGTCGCATCCAGTCCCCGGACGCCGCCGTCGAGGACGACGAGCTCGAGCGCTCCCTGCGCCCGCGGGCGTTCGACGACTTCGTCGGGCAGCACGCCGTCAAGGAGCAGCTGAGCGTCGCCGTCGAGGCCGCCATCGCGCGCGGCGAGGCGCTCGACCACGTCCTGCTCGCCGGGCCGCCCGGCCTGGGCAAGACGTCGCTCGCGCAGATCATCGCCACGGAGATGGACGCGCCGTTCGTGCAGACCGCCGGCCCTGCGCTGGAGCGCAAGGGCGACATCGCGGCGTTCCTGACCGCGCTGGAACCCGGCAGCGTGTTCTTCGTCGACGAGCTGCACCGGCTGCCGCGTGCGCTGGAAGAGACGTTCTACCCCGCGATGGAGGACCGCCAGCTGCCGATCACGGTCGGCACGGGCGCCGGCGCGCGGGTGGTGACCCTCGACCTGCCGCCGTTCACGCTCGTGGGCGCGACCACGCGCTCGGGGCTGCTGACCACCCCGCTGCGTGACCGCTTCGGCCTGCAGCACCGCCTGGATCCCTACGACCACGACGACCTCGCCACCATCGTGCGGCGGTCGGCGTCGATCCTGGGGGTCGAGATCGAGCACGCGGGGGCCGAGGCCATCGCCGCGCGGTCGCGGGGCACGCCGCGCGTCGCCAACCGCCTGCCGCGCCGGGTGCGCGACGACGCCGAGGTCCGGATGGGCGGCGTCGTGACCCGCGAGGCCGCCGACGCCGCGCTGCGGATGCTCGAGGTCGACGACGAGGGCCTGGACCGGCTGGACCGCGAGATCCTGCGCAGCGTCTGCGTGACGTTCGCGGGCGGGCCGGTCGGCCTGTCGACACTCGCCGCGGCCGTGGGGGAGGAGTCGGACACGATCGAGGACGTCTACGAGCCGTACTTGCTCCAGCGCGGGTTCCTCCAGCGCACCCCGCGCGGGCGCTGCGCGACGGCGCGCGCGTTCGTGCACATCGGCCTGCCCGCGCCCGAGCCCGAGCAGGGCTCGCTCATCTAGCGGCGGTCCGCGCCCGCCGGCGGGCGTTGACGACGAGCTTCTCCAGTTCGATCGCGGCGAAGTACGTCAGGGCGATCCCGACGCACAGCGCCCAGTGCTCGGCGCCGAGCGCCTCGAGGCCGAGGATGTCGCGCGACCACGGGACGACGATCAGCAGCACCTGCAGCACCACGGTCAGCGCGACGGCGCCGACGAGCGCGCGGTTCGAGAAGACCCCGAGGGTGAAGACGGACACCCGCTCGGACCGCATCGCGAACCCACCGGCGAGCTCGGCGAATGCGATCGACGTGAAGAGCACGGACTGCCACGCGTCGTCCCCGCCGTTCCACAGCAGGTAGGCCGGGACGAAGGTCAGGACGAGCAGCAGCGTGCCGCGCGTGACGATCCGCCGGCCCCGGGCGCTGCCCAGCAGGCTCTCACCGAGCGGCGTCGGCGGGCGCTTCATCACACCCGGTTCGGCGGGCTCCACAGCGAACGCCATCGCGGGCAGGCCGTCGGTGACGAGGTTCAGCCACAGGATCTGGAGCGGCAGCAGCGGGAGCGGCATCCCGGCCAGCGGCGCCACCACCATCACGCCCACCTCCGCGAAGTTCCCGCTGAGGATGTTGCGGATGAACTTGCGGATGTTGTCGAAGACGACGCGC
>SYBY01000176.1 GCA_005788585.1 Actinomycetota bacterium
CGCCGCCTGCCCGTAGTGGTCGGAGTGCGCGTGGGTGCAGACGAGCAGCTTGATGTGCTCGAGCTTGAGGTTGACCTGGTCGAGCGCCCGGACGAGCTGGTCCATCGAGCCGGGCTCGTGGATGCCCGTGTCGACGAGGATGACCCCGTCGCCGGCGGCCAGCGCCCAGGCGTTGCCGTGCGGGACCCCCGGCCAGGGCAGTGGCAGTCGCAGGCGCCACACGCCCGGAAGGACGCGCTCGCCGCGGCCGAGCTCTCGCTTGCGCGCGGTCTGGCTCACGGCGAGGCAGGCTACTGGCCGGACGGCCAATCAGGTCGCCTCCTACCGCTCGGTACCGCTGCCGGCGAACCGTCGTGCTCGCCCGGCCCGGCTGGTAGAACCGGCCGGCGTGCCAGAGGGACAGGGACTACCAGACGTCGAGCTGCGGCTCGCGATCGAGCACCACCTCGACCCCTTCGCGATCCTGTCGGCCGTCCGCGACGACGAGGGCGTGGTGGTCGACCTGGCCGTCGCGTTCGTCAACCAGGCCGTCTGCGACTTCCTTGGGGTGCCTAGGGACGAGCTGTACGCGTGCGGCGTCCTGGAGCACACGCCACCGCTCATCGACGAGGCCACGTTCGCCCGGTACGTCGCGGTCATCGAGACCGGCGAGCCGCTCGGTCTGGACGAGGTCGATCTCGTCACGTGGCTTGCGGGCACGACCCACCGCGTGTTCGTGGACCTCCGGGTCGTCCGGCACAAGGACGGCATCGTGCTCGGCTTCCGGGACTCCTCGGAGCGCCACGCGGTCCGCGAGCGCGCGGCCCTGGTGACCCGGTTGTACGCGACGCTCTCGAGCGTCAACGAGGCGATCGTCGCGGCGCCCGACCGCCAGTCCCTGTTTCAGCGGGTGTGCGAGGCCGCCGTCACGCACGGCGGGATCAAGATGGCGTGGATCGGTGAACCGGGCCCCGAGACCGGCGACGTGTCGTTCGTCGCGATCGCCGGAGAGGGCACGAGCTACCTCGACGGCGTCCGGATCTCGGCGCGGGACGACGAGACCGGCCAGGGCCCGACAGGCGTGGCGCTGCGCGAGGGCAGGCACGTCCTCTCACCCGACATCGCCACCGATGACGCCATGGCCCCGTGGCGCGACCGCGCGCTCACCCACGGGTTCCGCTCGTCGGCGGCGCTGCCGTTTCGCTGCGGTGGGCGCGTGGTCGCGACGATGGCGCTCTATGCGGCCGTCCCCCGCTTCTTCGACGAGCAGGAGATCGCGCTGCTCGACCAGCTCGCCGCCGATGTCTCGTTCGCGCTCGACGCCTTCGACCAGGACACCCGCAGGCGCGCCGCCGAGCAGGAGCTGACCCGCACGGCCGCGCTGCTGGCCGACGGCGAGGCCGTGGCGGGCTTCGGTTCGTGGGAGTGGGAGGTCGGGCCCGACACGATCACCTGGTCGCAGGGCATGAGCACCCTCCTCGGGCTCGACACGGAGGTGCGCAGCGGGTGGGACGCCCTCGGCCAGGCCCTCGGCGCCGATGCGCTCTCGCACCTGCGCCAGGGCGAGGGCCACCTCGCCGAGGCGGTGCTCGCCAGCGAGGGCCCGACCGAGTTGCGGGTCGACGTCGAGGCGGAGGACCGGGTGTTCCACTTCGCGGCCCGTCGCATCCAGGACCACGCGGGACGGCTCGTGCGTGTCGTCGGCACTGCGCAGGACGTCACCGAGCGCGTCCGGGCGGAGGCGCGGGCGGAGGCCCTCGCCGAAGAACTGCGGCTCCTCGTCAGCGAGGCACTCGACGCGGAGGACCGCGAGCGCACCCGGCTGTCCGAGCGGCTGCACGACGACACGCTGCAGGTGCTCCTCGCCGCCCAGCAGGAGCTCCGCGCGGCGACGGGCGGCGACGAGGAGGGACTCGGCCGCGCCCTCGCGCACGTGGAATATGCGCAGACGTCACTGCGGGAGCTGCTGACCGACCTCTCGCCGGTCGTCTACGAGTTCTCCACCCTGAGCGACACGGTGCGCGACATCGCGCGGCGCAAGCTCGTCGAGCCGGGGGTCCGGCTGGAACTCGACCTCGACGTCACGGTCTCGACGCCCCACGACCGGCTCGTGGTGCGCGCCGCCGGAGAGCTGCTGACGAACATCGTCAAGCATGCGCGCGCGTCCTCGGTCCGCGTGGGGCTCCACCGCGCGGGTGACGAGGTCGAGCTGTGCGTGGAGGACGACGGGATCGGCTTCACCCCGGACCTCGCCGCGTCCGTGCAGGGCGGCCATATCGGCCTGGCGTCCCTGACCAGCCGGGCGGTGGGTGTGGGTGGTGCGCTCGACTTGACGGCCCGGCCGGACGGCGGAACGCGCGCCTGCCTGCGGGTCCCGGCCGGCTGACGCGTCCACCGATCGGTGGACCGCGGTCATCCGATCGACGGGTCGGGGGCCGGACGCAGTTCCTCCCCTCGCATGATGTCCCCACGCCCGGGGGGACCGATGATGGGGTCGTGGTCACCAGCCCCGACACCCTCGCGCACGGCCCGGGCAACGCCGGGGTCCCTGCCGTGACCGCGCAGCAGATCGAGGCAGCGCTGGCCGCCGATCGCTTCTCGCTCGCCTACCAGCCGATCGTCAGCACCTCCCAGACCACCCTCGTGGGCTGTGAGGTCCTCCTGCGCTGGGAGGACCCGGACCTTGGGACCATCCCGCCGCACGCGGTCATCCCGGTGGCGGAGCGGACCGGCCTCATCTTCGAGCTCGGCGACTGGGTCCTCAGGCAGGCCTGTGACCAGCTGGGCATCTGGCAGGGCCAGGCCGAGTGGGGTGACGCGACCCTGTGGGTCAACATATCCGCCCTCCAGCTCGCCGATGTCGGATTCCCCGGACGGGTGGCCACCATCCTGCGCGAGACGCGCGTCGACGGCGCCAGCCTGTGCCTGGAGGTGACCGAGAGCGCGCTCGTCGACGTGCGCAACCAGACGTCGCTCGCCGTGATGGGCGAGCTCCGGGCCATGGGGGTCCGCATCGTGCTCGACGACTTCGGCACCGGGTACTCCTCCCTGAGCTACCTCCGGCACCTGCCGATCGACGGCCTGAAGCTCGACCGGTCGTTCACCGCCGAGATCACCACCGACGGCTCGATCCGGCCGATCGTCCGCGCGGTCACCGACATGGCCAACGCACTGGGGGTGTCCCTGGTTGCCGAGGGTGTCGAGACCGACGCCCAGCTCGCCGCCGTCGCCGCGTGCGGCACGGACATCGCCCAGGGCTACCTCTTCGCCCGCCCGATGCCGGGGCAGGAGCTGGCCCGGTGGCACGCCGGCTGGCTGCGGCGGCCCGAGCGGCCGGCCGGCCCGGCGGACGACGCGGCCCCGCACCTGAACATCGGCAGGCTCCCCGACTGTCCCGCGCCCGAGCTGGGCCGCCTGCTGGACCGCGACAGCGAGACCCTCTTCGCCGAAGCGGCGCGGCGCATCTACACCGCGTCGATCCCCGAACGGTTCGGGACCCCGGACTTCGAGCGCGCGCGTGAGCGCTGGGTCCAGGCGCTCGTGCGTGACAGCCAGAACGGGAATTACAGCGCCACGGCGCGCGTCACCGACACGCTGTTCCGCCAGGCGTCGGCGGCGGGCGCGACGCCGCTGGAGCAGCACCTCTTCCTGACGAGCCTGAGGCTGGTCGTCACCCGCGCGCTGCGCCGCGGAACCGACGTGCGCCGCGAGGTCATGGCGGCGTGGAACCTCTTCACCGCCCTCGAGCATCGCCTCCTTTCATCCCTCCGATCCACCGATCGGTGGATTCCCGGAGACCTCCGGCGGGAAGAGGATGCTGCGTGACCATGCCATCCGCGCGCGCCACGGTCGTCGTCGCCGACGACCACCCCGTCTACCGCGAGGGACTCACCCGGGCGATCGGCCACCGCGCCGACCTCGAGCTCGTGGGTGAAGCCGCGGACGGCCATGCGGCACTCGAGGCCATCCGCGAGCTGCGGCCCGCGGTCGCGCTGCTCGACGTCAAGATGCCCGGCCTCGACGGCCTCCAGGTCCTGCAGGCGATCACGCGCGACGAGCTGCCGACGGCCGTCGTCCTCGTGTCTGCCCACGCCGCAGAGGACCTCGTCTACCAGTGCATCGCCGGCGGCGCGTCCGCGTTCCTCGGCAAGCAGGCCGACCGCGACGAGATCTGCGACACCGTCGCCGCCGCCGCCCGCGGCGAGGTCCGGCTGCCACCCGAGGTCCAGGGCCAGCTCGTCCGGCAGATCCAGCTGCGCGCCGCAAGCGACACGCCGCGGCTCACGACCCGTGAGCGCGAGGTCCTCGGCATGATCGCCGAAGGCCTGTCCGCGCCGGACATCGCCGAGCGGCTGACGCTCAGCCCGGCGACCGTGAAGAGCCACCTGCAGACGCTGTACGACAAGCTCGGCGTCAACGACCGCGCCGCCGCCGTCGCGACCGCGATGCGCACCGGCCTCCTGGAATGACCATGCAGGCACCCGAGGCCACAGACATCGGCGGGCTGCTCGAGCGCCTCTCCCGCGAGACCGACATCGGCGTCGCGCTGCTCGACGCCGGCGCGCGGTTCCTGTACGTCAACGACGCCATGGCGGCCCTGCACGGTCTCGCGCCCGACGACATCGCCGGACGCGCGCTCGCGGACGTCCCCTCGCTCATCATCTCCGGCGCCGTCGCACGCGCTGCGCAGGAGGGTGCGCCCTTCCACGCCGCCGCCCGCACCGCAGACGGCCGCGCCTGGGATGTCCGCTACGTCCCGATGGACGACGGCTCGGGCCGCACCATCGGGGTCATCGCGCGGGACATCACCGAGCGCGAGGCGGCCGCCGCGGCACTCGAGCGCCTGGCCCTGCAGCGGCGCCAACTCGTCAAGGCATCGCTGGAAGCGGCCGAACGCGAACGCGGCCGTGTCGCCGACGACCTGCACGACGACGTCCTTCAGCGCCTGCTGTTCGTCCATCAGGAGTGGGCCTCGATCCCGGGCGCCCGCACGAATCCGGCGATCACCCGCGCCATCGCCGCGATCGAGGACGTGACGGAGCGGCTGCGCGCCGTCGTCGACGACCTGCACCCGGTGACCCTCGCGTCGACCTCCGTCCATTCCGCAGTCCACGCGCTGGCCCAGGACCACGCCGCCCGCGGGTCCTTCTCGGTGCGGGTGCAGATGCCCGACGACCTGCGCAGCGCCCATGACCTCTTCATCCTGTCGGCGCTCCGGGAGCTGTTGGGCAACGTCGCCCAGCACGCCCCGGGCGCGGAGGTCGGCGTACTCGTCGCGCCCGTCGGCGGGGATCTCGTCATCGAGGTGGCGGATGACGGGCCCGGCTTCGACCCGGCGACGATCGACGATCACGTCGGGCTCGCGGGGCTGTTCGCCCGGGTCGAGGGCAGCGGCGGGCGCGCCGAGCTCGAGAGCTCGGCCGACGGCACGCGCGTCCGGCTGGCGCTCCCGCTGGACTGACGCGCTGAAGTACGTTCCGGGCATGAGCGTGCAGCCGACGTCCGTGCAGGGAGCCAGTGCCCGGCTCGGCATCGCGCTCGACGATCTGCTCGAAGCACTCCTCGGCAACGTCGCCGACGCGTTCTACGTCGTCGACCACCACGGCAACGTGGCGTTCGCCAACCCTGCGGCGGTGCGGCTCCTCGGTTACGAGCGCGACACCGACCTCCTCGGGCGCAACAGCCACGAGACCATCCACCACTCCTACCCGGACGGCTCGCACTTCCCGGTGGAGGCCTGCCCGATGCTGCGGCCGCGGACGACCGGCGAGACGGTCCACGTCGACGAGGACTGGTTCTTCCGGCCGGACGGCACGATGTTCCCGGTCGCCTACTCGTCCGCCCCACTGCCGACCGATGACGGGTTCGCGGCGGTGATCGCGTTCCGTGACATCTCCAGCCGGCGCGAGGCCGAGGAGGCGCAGCGCCGCGAGGCGGTCGAGCGCGCCCGGGCCGAGGAGCTGCACGCCTCCCGCGCGCGCATCGTCGCCGCTGCGGACGAGGAGCGGCGCCGCGTCGAGCGCGACCTGCACGACGGCGCACAGCAGCGCCTGCTGCACGTGGTCCTCCTGCTCCAGCTGCTCGCCCGCAAGGTCGCCCCCGACGACGCAGCCGCGCAGGAGCTGCTGCGCCAGGTCG
This sequence comes from Actinomycetota bacterium, assembly GCA_005788585.1. Next base: position 6,118 of record SYBY01000176.1, read on the forward strand.
TCGAGGAGGCGCGCGGTGCGATCACCGACCTGCGCGACCTGTCGTCGGGGATCCACTCCTCCGTGCTCACCAACCGCGGGCTCGAGGCAGCCGTGGAGTCGCTGACCCACCGGGTGCCCGTCCCCGTCGAAGTCGACGTGCCGGACACGCGGTACCCCGCTCACGTGGAGACAACGGCGTACTACCTGATCGCCGAGGCGCTCGCAAACGCCACGAAGCACGCGGAGGCGACCGAGGTCCGGGTCGCAATCCGCGAGGACGGTCACCGCCTCGTCGTGGAGATCTCCGACGACGGGCGCGGCGGTGCAGGGGTGCAGGGACGCGGCAGCGGACTGCCGGGGCTGGCCGATCGTGTCGCCGCACTCGACGGGGACTTCGAGGTCGTCTCTCCTCCTGGGAGCGGGACCGTGGTGCGGGCCGTGCTGCCGCGCTAACGCGAGCGCAGCAGGGTCAGCACCGCGTGGACGCGGCGGTGCTCGGTGGGTGCGCGGCCGAGGTCGAGCGTCTGGAAGATGCTCGTGATGTGCTTCTCGATCGCCGCCGGGGTGACCGAGAGCTCCTCGGCGATGCCGTGGTTGGACTTCCCCTCAGCCATGAGCGCGAGCACCTCGCGCTCGCGCGGCGTGAGCTGCTCGAGTGGGTCCTCCTTGCGGCGGCGGCCGACCATCCGCGCGACGACGTCCGGGTCGAGCGCGGTTCCGCCTGCGGCCACGCGCTTGACGGAGTCGACGAGCGACGCGACGTCCCCCACCCGGTCCTTCAGCAGGTACCCCACGCCTGACGCGTCATCGCCGACGAGGTCGAGGGCGTAGCGCTCCTCGAGGAACTGCGTGAGGACGAGGACACCGACCTCGGGGTGGTGCGCGCGGATGTGCCGCGCTGCGCGCAGGCCGTCATCGGTGCGGTCAGGCGGCATCTGGACGTCGACGATGGCGACGTCCGGGCGCTCGTCGTCGACGGCCGCGATGAGCGCCGGCGCGTCGCCCGCCTGCGCGACGACCTCGAGCCCCGCCTCCTCGAGCAGCCGCACGAGTCCCTCGCGCAGGAGCACGTGGTCCTCGGCGACGACGATCCGCAGCGGTGGCATGGGCGAACGGTACGCCACCCAGTTGCGTCTGACGTTCTGCCGCGCTGCGCGGCAGAACGTAAGACCGAACCGGCATGATGCGGCGATGCGTACCGGGCGGTGGACCACGACGGTGCTCGCCGCCGCCGCGCTGCTGGGCGGCTGCGGCGAGGGAGAGCGCGCGGCCCCGCCGACGAGCGCGCTCGCGCTGCCCGAGTCGCTGCGGGTCGCCGGCCACGAGCACCGCTGCCCCGAGGCGGCGGACACGCCGTGCACGCGCACCCTGCTCGTGGCTCCCGCGCTCGAGGCCGAGAAGCCGCTGGCCACCGGCGCCCAGCTGCGCGACGAGCTGCGCCCCGCCTTGCGGGCGGAGGGCTGGTCGGTGACCGGCGGGGACGAGTTCACCGCGACCTCCGCTGACGGCGAGGCGACCGCCCGCGTGCTGCTGCCGTCCCGCGACCAGCTGACGGGCACGCAGCTCGAGAGTCAGCTGCGTTCGATGGTGGACGACGGTCAGCCCGTGGTCGTCGTGGATCTCCGGAACACCGCCGAGGGATGACGCTGACGTTCTGCCGCGCCGCGCGGCAGAACGTAAGACCGAACGGGCATCATGCGGCGATGCGCGTCGCGCTTGTCACGTATTCGACCCGCCCGCGGGGTGGGGTCGTCCACACGCTCGCGCTGGCCGAGGCGATGGCGGCGCTCGGCACCGACGTCACGGTGTGGGGGATCGAGGCCGAACCGGGCGAGGCGTTCTTCCGGGAGGTCGACCCGCGGGTGGAGGTCCGGCTGGCGCCGCGGCGAGCCACCGCACCGGACGACGTCGACGCGCGGGTACTCGCCTCCATCGAGGCCCTCGCAGCCGCCATCGACCCGGCGGACTACGACCTCGTCCACGCCCAGGACTGCATCTCGGCCAACGCGGTGCCCGGGTGCGTCCGGACCGTCCACCACCTCGACCAGTTCACGAGCCCGGCGCTCGCCGAGTGCCACGAACGCGCGATCGTCGAGCCCTTCGCGCACGTGTGTGTCTCGGCGGGCGTGGCGGAGGAGCTGCGCGCGGGGTGGGGCATCAACGCGACGGTCATCCCCAACGGCGTCGCGGCCGAGCGCTTCGCGGCGGCCGTCGACGACGAGACCGGCCGCGCGGCGTGGCGCGCACGCGTCCCGGACGCCGACCCGTTCGTGCTGACCGTCGGCGGCATCGAGCCGCGCAAGGGGACGCTGGAGCTGGTCGAGGCGGTGGCGCGGCTGCGCGACGGCGGCCACCCCGGGGCGCGACTGGTCATCGCGGGCGGTGAGACGCTGTTCGACTACCGGCCGTACCGGGCGCAGGTGCAGGCACGGTGTGAGGAACTCGGGATCGAACCGGTGGTGCTCGGTGCGATCGGCGACGACGGCCTGCCTTCCCTGGTGGCGGCGTGCGATGTGTTCGCACTGATGTCGACGAAGGAGGGCTTCGGGATGGCGGCGATGGAGGCGCTGGCCGCGCGCCGGCCGGTCGTGCTCAGCGACCTGCCGGTGTTCCGTGAGGTCTTCGGCGAGGCGGTGGCCTACGAGGACTTGGCGGCGGGGCTGTCCGCCGCGCCGGACCCGGAGCTCGGCGCCCAGCTGGCGGCGCGTCACACCTGGGAGAGCGCGGCGCGGGCCCATCTGGAGCTGTACGAGCGGTTGGGCGCGCGCGGGTGAGGTGCACCGCGCTCCTCGCCACCGTGGCGGCCCTGTGCGCCGGATGCGGAGACCAACGCTCGGGGACCCCCACCGCGGACGAACTCCATCTCCCGGCCGGGCTTCAGGTCGAAGCAGAAGACATCAACTGCGTCGATCAGGACGATCAACCGCCGGCGTGCTTCCGGGGCCTGCTCGTCGTCCCCGAGGACGAGGCGCGCGGCCGGTACCGCACCTCCAAGCAGGTCGTCCGCGCGGTGCTGGGCGGACTGCGCGACGCGGGCTGGACGTTCATCGTCGCCACGCAGCCGATCGGCGCGTCGAACGACGACGGGGCAACCGCGTTCGTCGATGTCAGAACGCCCAGCAACATCCAGGGATGGACGGCTGCGCTCACCGCTCGCCACCGCGAGCTGCGCGCAGAGGAGACCCCGGTCGCGGTGGTCTTCGTCACGCCTCGCCGCTTCTGACCCGGGAATACCACCGCCGCCCCCGGCGTCCGCAGGGTCGAACGGATCACCCGACCCGAGGAGTTCCCATGTCCCGCCCCGTCCTCACCGCCACGCTGGCGGCCACCGCCCTGCTGTCCCTGCCCGCGAGCGTCCTCGCGGCGCCCGACTTCAGCCGCGCCGTCGACATCGACACGCCCGTGGCCGAGGGCGGTCCACCCCGGCTGGCGTTCCAGGAAGGAGGTCGAGCGACCGCGGCACGCGTGGCGGTCGACGAGGCGTCGCCGCCCAGCGTCCGCATCGAGCTCCTGCGCGGGCCCGCGCGTGGCCCGTTCACCCGCGAGCTGAACGCCCCCGTGCCGGCGGGCGAGCTCGCGACCCGCCCCACGGTCGCCGTGGCCCCGAACGGCGCGGCGGTCGCGGCCTGGATCGAGGTGGACCCCGACACCAGCGTGCGCCGCCACCGCGCGACCTACCGCCCCGCGGGCTCCACAGCATGGGAGCCGCCGACCACGCTGAGCCCGAACGCCTCCGACCCGGTGGCGACCGAGGCCGTCGAGGTGGCCATCGCGCCGACCGGCCTGGCCGCGGTCGTCCTCACCCGCTCTGAGGCGCCCAGCACGCCCGAGCCGGGACCCGGGCAGCCCGACGCGCGGGTCGATGTCGCCGTCCATCCGGCCGCGGGTGGCTTCTCAGGACTGACGCGCGTCTCGACGGCCAACCGGTCGGCCACCGGGACCGTCGCGGCGTTCGACGACGCCGGCAACCTCACGATCGCCTACGAAGAGCGCGTCAGCGAAGGGACGCGGCCCGACCCGGGTGACGACCGGGCGGAGATCGTCACCCGCCGCCGGCCGGTCTCCAACGGCCTGTTCACCGACGCCGAGCGCGTCTCGGGCTCGTTCGCCGGCGTGCAGGTCAGCGGGCTGCAACTCGCCGTGGCGCCCTCGGGCGCGGCGGCGATGACGTGGCGCCGGTTCCGCGAGAGCGCGAACGAGGCCCAGCCCATGGTCGTGACCCGCGGTTCTGCGACCGCGCCGTGGTCGGCCGCACCCGGTCTGCCCGCGGGCACCTCGGTCGTGTCGCTTCCGCTCGCGCTGGCCATCACCCCCAGCGGCACGGCCTATGTGCTTGTGCTCGACCAGGCATTCATCGACGACTGCATCCGGATGGCGCGCATCGCCGACGGCACGGCGCGCGCGTCGAACTGCCTGACCGACGGCGAGCAGTCCCCGGCCGGGGCGCATGTGGCCGCCCAGGGGGAGGACGCGGTCGCGGTGTGGAGCGAGTCCACCAGCGACCGCATCCTCGCGACGTCGTGGTCGGCGGGCGCAGAGGCACCCGAGCGCGCCCGGCCGCTCGACGACGCGGACCCGTCCGCCGAACTGCACCAACTCGTCCCCGACGGGGACGGCAGCGTCGTCGCGCTGTGGTCGGCGAGCGGCAGGTTCCGGGCCGCGGCGCGTGACGGCGGTGCCCCGCGACTCGACGACACCGCGGTGCCGTCCGCGGCGATCGTGGGCGCCCCGGTCACGCTGCGGGCGTCCGCGTCGGACCCGTGGTCCTCGCTCGCGGGGCCGGTGCTCTGGGACCTCGGTGACGGCACAGCCGTCGAAGGCGACGTCGTGACGCACACGTTCGCCGCGCCCGGACCGGTCACCGTGACCGCACGGACGTCCGATGCGCTGGGCAACGCCCGCGCGAGGTCGTTCACGGTGAACGTCGCGCCCGCCGCACCGGCGACGCCTCCGCCTCCTGCTCCCCCGGTGCCTCTGCCCGCCCCCGCTGCCGGATCGCCGCCCGCCGCCGCCAGACCCGCCCCGGCGGCCCGCCGGTGCGTCGTGCCGAGGATCCGCCGGGGGTCGACCCTGACGCGCGTCCGTGCGTCACTGCGCAAGGCCGGGTGCCGGCCGGGCAAGACCGTCAAGACGCGGTCGAAGACACGACGCGGTCGCGTCGTGTCGATCCGCGGCAAGGCCGGCGCGAAGCGCGCGCTCAACGCGCGGGTGACGATCGTGGTGAGCGCCGGACGCAAGCGCTGAGCACCCGCGATGAGGTCGCCGGGGTCGGGTTTTCCCCACCCCGCCCCGGCGGCCTACCCACCCCGAACCCCTCCGGATCGGACCTCCGGTCCCCACCGCTCAGGCCCCGTCTTGGACCGGCGGGCCATTGGGCGAGCGCACCCGCTCTCAGACGATGTCCGGGCCCAGCACCACGGACCCGGAGGAACACGCATGGCCGTCGCACCCACGCTGACCGAGCAGGAGATCGCCAGCCTGCAGGAGATCCCGCACCCCAGCGTCGAGAAGGGCGGGTCGATCTACGGGTCGACGAAGGTGTTCCCCGACTACCAGGCCGAGGAGGGCGAGGTCTACTTCGGCATGGTGCACGGGCTGGTGCACGAGTCGTCGGTGAGCTTCGTCGCCGTGCTGCTCGCCACCCGCGCGCTGCGCAAGGGCTTCGAGTCCGCCCTGTACTTCTACGGGATCGGCGCGCTGAACTGCCTCGACACCCGGGGCTTCCCCACCGTCGGTGACGAGGGCTTCCCCGGCGAGCGCAACATCAACAACCAGCTGAAGACGTTCATCGGCGAGGGCGGCAAGGTCTATGCCTGCCGGTTCGGCCTGAGCCTGCACGGCGCGCGCGAGGAGGACCTCATCGAGGGCGTCATCCCGACGCATCCGCTGGACGTCCAGGACGCCGTCATCCACTACGCGCGCAAGGGCGCGATCATCAACTCCACCTGGATGGTCTAGTGGACGCGACGCTCCGCAGCGAGCTCGCGGTCCGCGGCATCCGGTCCGGCGCCCCGCCCGTGCGGCGGCGTGCCGGGGCCGGGCCGTCCGACGACGGGCACTGGAAGCTGCGCTCCGCCGCCGCGTGCCCGAGCGCCGCGATCCCCGTGCAGCCCGACTCGCCGTTCGAGGTCATGGCCGACGGCACGATCACGCGCGACGGGATCGTGGTCGAGGACGCGATGCTCGAGCCCGTCGAGCGGCCGGCGTTCTACGACCTGCGCACGGAGGACGGAGTCCCGTACGAGCAGCTCGCACGGCTGCACGGCGCGAACGTCCTGGCCACCACCGTGGTGCAGACCTGCATCCGGTACACGGCCGAGGACACCCGCTGCCGGTTCTGCACCATCGAGGAGTCGCTGCAGCGAGGCGCGACGACGCAGGTGAAGTTCCCTGAACAGCTCGCGGAGGTCGCTGAGGCGGCGGTGCGGCTGGACGGCGTCACGCAGATGGTCATGACGACCGGGACGTCGAACGGCCCGGACCGCGGCGCGAAGCACCTCGCCAAGTGCGTCGCGGCCGTGAAGGCGCGCGTTCCCGGCCTGCCGATCCAGGTGCAGATCGAGCCGCCGCTGGAGCTGGGCTGGATCGACGCGCTGCGCCAGGCCGGCGCGGACGCCATCGGCATCCACGTCGAGTCACTCGACCAGGCGGTCCGTGAGCGGTGGACCCCGGGCAAGGCGACGGTCCCGCTCGCGCGATATGACGAAGCGTGGACCGAGGCCGTGCGGGTGTTCGGCCCCAACGCGGTGTCGACGTACCTCATCGTCGGCCTCGGCGAAGACCCCGACGAGCTCGTCGCGGGCGCGCAGCGGCTCATCGACATGGGCGTCTACCCGTTCGTCGTGCCGTACCGCCCGCTCGAGGGGTCGCTCGCGCACGACGTCGATGACGTGCCCGCGCCGCTGCCGCTTCAGCTGCTCGGCATCACCGAGCGCGTCGCGAGCGCCCTGCGTGCGGCGGGCATGACGGGCGCCGCCCAGCGGGCCGGCTGCGCGGCGTGCGGCGCCTGCTCGGCGCTCCAGGCGGCGGGAGGCTGAGCGATGGTCGACCTCCTCGAGCAGCTCGAACGCGTCGGCGCCCCGTACGAGCGGCGCGCCCCCGCCGCGCCCGCGTTCCTCATCGTCGACGCCGCCGGCGACCCCACCCGCACCGCGGCGTACCGGCGGCTGCGCGCGGCGGCGTTCGTCGACGAACAGGCGCTGTTCGCCCGCCACGACCGCGACCACCACGACGAGGACGTCCGCACGAAGGTGCTCGTCGCCGTCGGCGCGGACGGCGCGGTGCTCGGCGGCGTCCGGGTGCATCCCGCGGTCGCCGAAGGGCAGGGTCTCGGGTGGTGGCAGGGCAGCCGCCTGGTGTGCGCCCCCGGGTCGCGGCCCACGCAGCGCGCGGTGATCGGCGCCGCGCTCGTCCGCGCCGCATGCGCGGTCGCGCTGAACGCGGGCGCGCTGCGCTTCGACGCGCAGGTCCAGGAGCGCATGGAGACGTTCTTCGCGCGGCTCGGATGGACCCGGGTGCGCGATCTCGTGGTCGCCGGTCGCCCGCACGTGCTCATGCGCTTTCCCATCGATCGCATCGCGCAGCTCGCCGAGGCGACGAAGGCCCCGCTGGCGGGGCTGCTCGACGACGTCCTCACGCCGAGCCCGTGGCTGGGCGACGACGGCGCGCCGGTCGCCGGGACGGATGTTGTCGCGTGCACCGACGCGATCGTCCCCGCGATGGTCGAACGCGACCCCGCGTGGGCGGGCTGGTGCGCCATGCTCGTGACCGCGCACGACCTCGCCGCCATGGGCGCGGCCCCCGTGGGCGCACTCGACGCGCTCGGCGCCCGGGACGCCGACGCCGCCGCCCGCGTCGTCGCCGGCCTGCGTGACGGTGCCGAGGCGTTCGGCCTGCCCATCCTCGGCGGGCACACGCAGCTCGGCGTTCCGGCGGCGCTGAGCGTCACCGGGCTCGGCCGCACCGCCGACCCCATCCCCGCCGGCGGCGGCCGCACCGGCGACCCGCTGACGATCACCGCCGACCTCGGCGGGCGGTGGCGCCCCGGCTACGCCGGCAGGCAGTGGGACTCCACCACGCACCGCACCCGTGACGAGCAGCGCGCGATGCATGACGCCGTCGCCGCGGCCCGGCCGCGGGCCGCGAAGGACATCTCGATGGCGGGCATCGTCGGGACGACCGGCATGCTCGCCGAGGCCAGCGGCTGCGGCGCGACGCTGGACGTCGCGCGCATCCCGCGGCCCGACGGCGTGACCGGCGGCGACTGGCTGACGTGCTTCCCCGGCTACGCGATGGTGACCGCCGGCGAGAAGACGCTCGACGCCGGGCCGGCGGTGAGCGCGCACTGCGGTGTCCTGACCACGGACCCCGGGGTGCGTCTGCGCTGGCCCGACGGGGACGTCACCGTCGCGCTGACCGGCGGCGTCACCGGACTGGGACCGACCACGACCACGGAGGCCGCCGCATGAGCGAGACCACCTTCGCCGCCGCGGCGGCCCCCTTCGGACGCGACCTCGATGCGTGCTTTGCCACCATCGCGCTCCTCATCGACGACGCCCGCGCGCGCGGCGTCGACCTGCTCGTGCTGCCCGAGGCGGCGCTGGGCGGGTACGTCGAGTCGCTCGGCGGCGAGGACGTCGAACCGCCGCCCGCGTTCGACCGCGACGGCCCCGAGCTGCGCCGCGTCATGGAGCTCGCAGGCGACATGACCGTGTGCGTCGGGTTCTGCGAGGACGGCGGCGACGGCACCCGGTACAACGCCGCGGCGTGCCTGAGCGGCGACGGCCTGCACGGCGTCCACCGCAAGGTCCACCTGCCGCTGCGCGAGGACCGGGTGACCACCGCGTCCACCGAACCGCTCGCCGCGATCGACACGCCGGTCGGCCGGATCGGGATGCTCATCTGTTACGACAAGGCCTTCCCCGAGGCGGCCCGCACCCTGGCCCTCGACGGCGCGGAGATCCTCTGCTTCCTGAGCGCCTGGCCGTGCAGCGCGACCAACGCGGCCGAGCGCCTGGAGGACGACCGGCAGTGGCGGCGCTCCGAGCTGTGGGACCGCGCCCGCGCCGCGGAGAACTCGCTCTACGTCGCCAGCGCGAACCAGACCGGGACGTTCGGGAAGCTGCAGTTCCTCGGCGGCGCGCGCGTCGTCGGGCCGGGCGGCGACCCGATCGACGCCACGCCGACGACCGGCGGCCTGGCCGTCGCGACCGCCGACGTGCACGCCGAGGTCACCCACGCGCGCAAGGCGCTGTCCCCCATCCGCGACCTGCGGCCCGAGGCGTACCGCGCGCCCGCGCCGCTGCTGCCCGCGTAGACGATGCCCGAGGTCACGTTCACCATCCGCTGGCCCGACGGCGAGGTCCAGCCCTGCTACTCGCCGTCGCGCGCAATCGAGGACACCCTCACGCCGGGGGCGGTCTACCCGACCGCCGAGTTCCTGCGCCGCACCGGCGACGCGCTCGAGGAGGCCAGCGAACGGGTGCGCGCGAAGTTCGGCTTCGCCTGCACCGCCGCCGCGGCCCAGCTGGAGGAGCTCGCGACGGCCGCGGCGCGACACGCGCCGCACCTCACCGGCTGCGTCACGGTCGAGGCGATGGAGATCCGCGGCGCGCCCCGGACCGCCCCGCCACCGGCCGACGACCTCGAGGGCCACGTCCCGGTGGTCGTCGTCGGCGGCGGTCAGGCCGGGCTGTCGGTGAGCTGGTACCTGCGCCGGCAGGGCGTCGAGCACCTCGTCCTCGAGCGCCACCGCGTCGCCGACCAGTGGCGCACCGCCAGGTGGGACGCGTTCTGCCTCGTCACGCCGAACTGGCAGTGCACGCTGCCCGGCCATCCGTACGACGGCGACGACCCTGACGGCTTCATGCTCCGCGACGACGTCGTCGCGTACGTCGAGGCGTTCGCCGCACGCCACGACCTGCCGGTGTGCGAGGGCGTCGACGTGCTCGCCGTGCGGCCGGGCGACGAGGGCGGCTTCGTCGTCGAGACGACGTCGGGCACGGTGACCACCGACCAGGTCGTCCTCGCGGTCGGCGGGTACCACCGGCCGCGCATTCCCGCGCTCGCGGCACGCATCCCCGACGACGTCACGCAGCTGCATTCGTCGCAGTACAAGCGCCCGTCGTCACTGCCCGACGGCGGCGTGCTCGTCGTCGGCTCGGGCCAGTCCGGGGCGCAGATCGCCGAGGACCTGCACCTCGGCGGGCGCCGCGTGCACCTGGCGGTGGGCAGCGCGCCGCGGGTCTCGCGCTTCTACCGCGGCCGGGACGTCGTCGCCTGGCTCCACGACATGGGCCACTACGACGTGCCGATCGACGACCACCCGATGGGACTCCAGGCGCGCCGCGAGGCCAACCACTACGTGACGGGCCGGGACGGCGGGCGCGACATCGACCTGCGCCGCTTCGCGATGGAGGGCATGCGCCTGCACGGCCGGCTCCTGGGCGCCGACGATGGCGTCCTGCGGTTCGCCGACGACCTCGGGGCGAACCTCGACCACGCCGACAAGGTCGCCGAGCGCGCGAAGGACGGCATCGACCGCTGGATCCTCGAGCAGGGCATCGACGCGCCGGTGGAGGCGCGCTACCGCCCCGTGTGGCGGCCGACGCGCAGCGGGCCAAGCCGCGTGGACCTCGACGGCGACGACGTGCGCACCGTGATCTGGGCGACGGGCTTCTCCTCGGACTGGTCGTGGGTCCACCTCCCCGCGTTCGACGGCACCGGGTACCCGACGCACACGCGCGGGGTCACGACCGTCCCGGGCCTGTACGTCCTCGGGCTGCCGTGGCTCTCCACCTGGGGCTCGGGGCGCTTCGCGGGGATCGCGCGGGACGCCGAGCACGTCGCGGCGCACCTCGTGGGGCAACGCACCGCAGCCCCGGCGGCGGCCTGAGCGAAGGTCGGGTTCTCCCGACCCACGGTCTCGGGACCGACCCCATGGCCCGACCCGCGGGCATGGCGCATACTGGAGGTGATGTCCCGACTGCCCACCACGAGCAAGGGCCGGCTCGTGTACTTCGTCCGGTACGTGCTCCCGGCGCTCATCTGCCTGACCGGGGTCGTGCTGTTCGCGATCAACCCGAGCATCGACTCGGCCGACGGCGCCGCCGCGATCATCGGCGCCGGGCTGTCCGTCTATCTCCTGAACTTCCTGCACCGCATGGGCGTCTCGGGCGACCGTGACCGTGACGAGGAGCGCGACGCGCGGCGGTACTTCGACGAGCACGGCCACTGGCCCGACGAGCGGCGCTGACCCGTTAGGGTCGGCGCATGGGTGAGGGAGCGTCCGCGCGGGCGTACTTCGAGGCGATCGAGCGCGGCGAACGCGACGCGCAGCGCCGGTTCTACGCCGAAGACGCCGAGGTGGAGATCCGCGGCGCGATGCCGCGGGGCGGGAAGGCCGACGTCGTCGCGTTCTTCGACGAGCTCTGGGGCGCGGTCCCCGACTTCACGTTCGAGATCCAGGACTTCGTCAGCTCGGGTGACACGGCCGTCGTGCGCTGGCGCGCCAGCGGCACGTTCGCCGGGCCCGACACCCTCCAGGGCCTGCAGCCCAACGGCGCGCCCCTGGAGCTCGAGGGCGTCGACGTCGTGCGCATGCGCGGCGGCCAGCTCATCCGCAACGACGCCTACAGCGACAGCGGCGCGCTGGCGCGGCAGATCGGCGCGCTGCCCCCGGAGGGGTCGAAGGCCGAGGCGGCGGCCAAGCGCGCGTTCAACACCCGCGTGTCGGTGGCCCACCACCTCGCGGGCAGCGCCGACGTCGACGACGTCGCCGACGGTGTGTGGCGCCTCCAGGGCGAGCCGGGGCGCTGCAACGTCTACTTCGTGCGCGACGGCGACGGCGTCCTCATGTTCGATGCGGGCGCGCGCACCATGCTTCCCGCGGTGCGGGCGGCGAGCGCCCGGCTCGGTGGCCTGACCCGCATCGTGCTCGGCCACGGCCACACCGACCACCGAGGCACCGCCCCTGCGCTCGGCGTGCCCGTCTTCTGCCATCCCGACGAGCGCGAGGACGCCGAGGGCTCGGGCGGGTGGCGCTACTGGGACGCCAAGCTGCGCGACGTGCCCGCGCCGCACCGCTGGATCCACCGCGTGCTGCACAAGGTCGCGTGGGACGGCGGGCCGGTCCCGATCGCGGGGACGGTGGCCGAGGGCGACGAGATCGCCGGCTTCCGCGTCGTGCACCTGCCGGGCCACGCGCCCGGCCAGATCGCGTTGTTCCGCCCGTCGGACCGTCTGGCGCTGACGACCGACGCGTTCTACACGCTGAACTTCTGGAGCCGGGACTGCCCGCCGTACGTGCCGCTGGACGGGTACAACCTCGACACCGCGCAGGCGCGCGCGTCGCTGCACAAGCTCGCCGCACTGGAGCCGTCCGCCGCGTGGCCGGGGCACGCCGACCCGATCACGGGGGACGTCGCCGCGCAGTTGCACGCGGCTGCCGATACAGGCTGACGAAACCGTAGTCTTCTGCCGGTGGGCAAACGCAACCGCCAGCGCGGCAAGCTGAAGGCGCCGAACTCGACCTACGACGGCGGCGAGGCCGGCGTGCTCGAGCTGCGCGGCAGCATGACGCCCGCCACGCGCCAGCAGTACAACGCGGTCCTGCACGACCTCAGTCGCCAGACGGAGGACTCGTGGCACCGCGCCGTCGAGTTCCTCTTCGAGCGGCTCGCCGTGACCTGGACGATCAACGACGTCCCGACCACCGGCCAGAAGGCGCTGCTCATGCGCTTTCGCATGGCCACGCAGGACGAGCGCGCGTTCGTCCGCACCGCACTGCGCGAGCACCTGACCGAGCACTTCCCCGACCTGGAAACCCCGTGACGACGACCACCGACCTCCTGCCCCAGCGCCTGCTTCTCGGCTCCGGCCCCAGCCCGGTCCCCGAGCAGGTCCTCGCGGCGCTCGCGCTGCCCACGCTCGGCCATCTCGACCCGGCGTTCGGCGAGGTCATGGACGAGGTCGGCGACCTGCTGCGCGCCGCGTTCGTCACCGAGAACCGCGTCGCCTTTCCCATCTCAGGTACCGGCAGTGCGGGCATGGAGGCGATGGTCGCCAACCTCGTCGAGCCCGGGGAGCGCGTGGTGTGCGGCGTGCACGGGCTCTTCGGCGAGCGGATGGCCGACGAGCTCGCCCGCCACGGCGCCGAGGTCGTGCGCGTCGAGGCCGAGTGGGGTCGCGCGATCGACCCGCAGGCACTCATCGACGCGGTCAAGGCCGACGCGAACCCGGCCGCGCTGTTCGTCGTCCACGGTGAGACCTCGACCGGCGTCGCCCAGCCGCTCGACGGCCTCGCCGACGCGATCCACGACCGCGACGGGCTGCTGCTCGTCGACTGCGTCACGTCGCTGACCGGGCACCCCCTGCGCCTCGACGAGGCCGGCGTCGACGCCGCGTTCAGCGGCTCGCAGAAGTGCCTGAACGCACCGCCCGGCCTCGCGCCGCTGACCGTCGGCCCTCGTGCACTGGAGAAGCTCGCCGCGCGCAGGACGCGGGTCCCGTCCTGGTACTTCGACCTGAACCTCATCCTCGCCTACGTCGACGGTGAGGGCGGGCGGACCTACCACCACACGGCGCCGACGAACATGATCGTCGCGCTGCGCGAGGCGCTGCGCATCGCCGTGCAGGACGAGTGGCTCGCCACGCGCTGGGAGCGCCACCGGCGCGCGCACGAGGCGCTGCGCGACGCGTTCGAGGCCCTCGGCATGCCCCGCCTGGCCCCCGCCGACGAGGCGCTCCACCCGCTGCTCGCGGTCCGCGTCCCCGACGGCATCGATGAGGCGGCCGTCCGCCGCAGGCTGCTGCTCGAGCACGACATCGAGATCTCGGGCGGCCTCGGTCCCCTCGCCGGGAAGATCTGGCGGATCGGGGTCATGGGCGTCGGCGCGCAGCGCGAGCCGCAGGAGGCACTCGTCGCCGCGGTCGCCGCCGAGATCGGCCACGACGCGGGCGAGGCCCTCATGGCACTGCACGCGGGGTATGCCGCCTGATGCCCGTGGACCCCGCGAAGTTCGCCGATCTGCTGACCGGCTACTGCCTGGATGTGCAGCCCGGCCAGCAGGTCCTCGTCCGCTCCACGACGCTCGCCGCGCCGCTGCTGCTCGAACTCCAGCGGGCCATCCTCCAGCGCGACGCATGGCCGATCCTGCGCCCGGAGCTGCCCGGTTCGGGTCGCGTCTTCTACGAGCACGCTCGTGACCGGCAGCTCGACGAGCCGCCGGACATCGCCTACTACGAGTCGCGCAAGGCCAACGCCCACCTCGGGATCCAGGCGCCCGAGGACGTGCGCGCGCTCGCCGACATCGACCCCGAGGTCATCCAGCGCGCGGCGCTCGGACGCCAGCCCATCCGCGAGATCACGCTGCGCAAGCGGTGGTGCAGCACGCTGTGGCCGACCGAGGCCCTCGCCGAGCAGGCCGGCATGTCACTGACCGACTACGAGGACTTCGTCGCCCGCGCGCTGTTCATCGACCAGGTCGACCCCGTCCGCGCGTGGGGCGAGCTGCACGACTTCCACGAGCGCCTGATCGGACGGCTCGCGAAGGCCCGTGAGATCCGCATCGAGAGTGACGGCACCGACATCACGATGAAGGTCAAGGGCCGGACCTGGGTCAACAGCGACGGCAAGCGCAACATGCCGTCGGGCGAGATCTTCACCGGGCCGCTGGAGTCCAGCGCCAACGGCGTGATCACGTTCGACGTCCCCTCCTCACCCGCGGGGGTGCACGTGAGCGGCGTGCGGCTCGTCTTCCGCGACGGCGAGGTCGTCGAGTCCTACGCCGAGGAGGGCGAGGACTACCTCCGCCACGCGCTCGCCGTCGACGACGGCGCCAGGCGTCTCGGCGAGCTCGGCATCGGCACGAACTTCGGCATCGACCGGCCGAGCGGCACCATCCTGTTCGACGAGAAGATCGGCGGCACGGTGCACCTCGCGCTCGGCCGGTCCTATCCCGAGACCGGCGGCAAGAACCGCAGCGCACTGCACTGGGACCTCATCTGCGACCTGCGCAACGGTGGGCGGCTGTCGGCCGACGGCGACCTCGTCCAGCAGCACGGGCGCTTCATCGGCGTGACCTGACCGCCGGCCGGCTGGTCGATCGCGTGCAGCCGGGCGGACATCGCGGCCGCCGCTAGTACCTTGGACTCGTGACCCGGCGCACCAAGATCGTGGCGACCATCGGCCCCGCCTCGCGGGAGCCCGAGTCCATTCGCCGCATGATCGAGGCGGGCATGGACGTCGCGCGCCTGAACTTCTCCCACGGCACGCCCGAGCTGCATGCGGAGAACGTGCAGCGCCTGCGGGACGGCGCCGATGCGGCCGGGCGCCCTGTCGCGGTGCTGCAGGACCTTCCGGGCCCCAAGCTCCGCATCGGCCCGGTCGCCAACGAGACGATCATGCTCGAGAGTGACAGCACGGTCGAGTTCCACTGCGGCGAGGAGACCGAGGGCGACTCCAAGCGCCTGTCCGTCGGGCACCCGAGCCTGGCCGACGCCATCCAGCCCGGCGAGATCTTCTACCTCTCCGACGGCCGCATCCGGCTGCGGGCGGGCGACGTCAACCGCGAGGACCGCCGCTTCACCGCGACCGTCGAGTTCGGCGGCCGCGTCGGCAGCCGCGCGGGCCTGAACGTCCCGGGCGAGGCGAACGCGCTGCCCTCGGTGCCCGACGAGGATCTGCGGCTGCTGGGCATCGGCGAGGAGATCGGCGTGGACCTCGTCGCGCTGTCGTTCGTGCGCCGGCCCGAGGACATCGAGGTCGTCCGCCGCTACACGCGGCTGCCGCTCATCGCGAAGATCGAGAAGCCGCAGGCCGTCGAGCGCGCCGAGGCGATCACGCGCGCGGCGGACTGCATCATGGTCGCGCGCGGGGACCTCGGCATCGAGCTGCCGATCGAGGAGGTGCCGCTCACCCAGAAGCGCCTCATCTCCCTCTCCGGGACGCTCGCACGCCCGTCGATCACCGCCACGCAGATGCTCGACTCCATGGTCACGTCCTCGCGGCCAACCCGCGCCGAGGCCACGGACGTCGCCAACGCCAGCCTCGACGGCACCGACGCGGTCATGCTCAGCCAGGAGACCGCCATCGGGCACGACCCCGCGGGCGCCGTCGCCATGATGGCGTCGATCGCCGAGTACACCGAACGCGCGATCCCGTACCAGCAGTGGAACGAGGAGCGGGTGCATCGCGACGAGCGCGACCCCGCGTACACGCTCGCGCATTCGGCCTGCGTCGCCGCCCGGGAGCTGCAGCTCGACGCGCTGGTCATCCCCACGCTGTCGGGGCGCTCCGCGCGCCTCGTGAGCGCGCACCGTCCGTCGGTGCCGATCTTCGCGCTCTCGCCGGGCCAAGAGACCGTGCGCCGCTGCGGGCTGATGTGGGGCGTGCGCGCCGCATCGATGCCGCGCATGGAGACGACCGAGGAGCTCATCGCGGATGCGTGCCGCCGCGTGGTCGAACTGGGCTGGTGCCAGCCGGGTCAGCGCGTGGGGGTCACGGCCGGGCTGCCGAGCGGCCGTCCGGGCACCACGTCGCTGCTCCAAATCCAGGTTCTCGGAAGATCTGGCTCGTAGACCGCATTTCCGGCTGTCACCCTGTGTTGGTGCTGGAGATGCGCAGGGGCATGCCGATTACCCATACCGTGAACCGCCGGCTGAACGCCATACTCGTCGCCGCGCTGATGCTCGCCGCGCTGGTTGCGGGCGCGAGCCCGGCCCAAGCGGCGACGGGCAGCTACATCGTCGGGATCAGCGACAACAAGCCGAGCACCTTCGACGATCCCCGGCTCAAGCAGATCGGGATCCGCACCGCGCGGCTCGTCATCCCCTGGAACGCCATCAGCCGTGAGCCGGGCCGCACCGCCCTGTGGATGGACGCGGCGCGGCGCGAGAAGATCCAGCCGCTCATCGCCTTCGATCGCACGCGCGGGAACAACTGCCCGCAGCGGCCGTGCTACCTGCCGACGCGCAAGCAGTTCGATCGCGAGTTCCGGAAGTTCCGCAAGAAGTACCCGTACGTCCGGTACTACACACCGTGGAACGAGGCCAACCACCCGGGCCAGCCGACGGCCAAGCGACCCGACCGTGTCGCGGACTTCCATGACGTCATCGCCGACCGATGCAAGAAGTGCAAGATCGTGGCGGGCGACCCGCTCGACACGCCGGGCGTCGGCGGCTGGATGAGGTCCTACGAGAAGCGCCTGAAGAAGCACAGGCGCAAGGTCGCGATCTGGGGCCTGCACAACTACATCTCGGCCAACTACTTCTCCACCCGCGGGACGGCGGAGGCGATGCGCGCCACGAAGGCCGACATCTGGCTGACCGAGACCGGTGGCATCGTGCAGATGCTGACGTTCGACGCCACGCGCCTGAACTACGACGAGAACCGCGCCGCCCGCGCACTGCAGTTCGCCTTCGATCTCATGGCGAAGTACCCCTGCCGAGCGAAGCGGATGTACGTCTACAACTGGCAGGCCGCACCGCGGGACCGCTTCGACACCGGGGTCATCAACCCCGACGGCCGTGCACGCCCGGCGTTCGGGGTGCTCGCGCGCGCCAAGCAGGCGCAGTCACCGGTGCAACAGGGCCGCAAGCTCTGCTCAGAGCTGCGGGCCCGGCAGGCGAAGGCGCGCAAGGCGAAGGCGGGCAAGGCCAAGACCAAGGCCCGCCGGGCCACGTAGCGACCGCCCGTCCCGCGAACGTTGACGCGGGAGACTGAGAACAGCCATACTGTTCTCAGTCGCCGCGGCGGGGAGCCTGCGGCCGGTCGAGAGGAGAGCGTCGTGTCCCTGTCCAGGACTCTGGTCGCTGCTGTCGTGGCATGCGTGGCACTCGCTGCGCCCGCAACGGCGGCAGCCGAGCGGACGGACGTCCCGGCGCCCACGCCGCCCGGCCCGTTCGCCGACGTCCTCAAGAGCGTCGTGACGATCGACGCCCCGCTGCCCGAGAGCGTGGGCCCCGTGCCCTCCGCCTGCCAGCAGCTGCGCTACCTGCGCTACCGCCGCGACGGTGGTCCCGCCGATCCGCAGCAGGCCGACGCCGTGCTCGTGATCATGCCCGGCACCCTGGCCGGCGCCGGGTCGCTGGAGATGCACGCGCTGCAGACCGTCCAGCATGCCGCCGACCGGGGTAGGAGCGTCGAGTATTGGGCACTCGACCGCCGCGCGAACTGCCTGGAGGACCGCACCGGCCTCGACGCCGGGCTGGCGTCAGGCGACAGCAAGCGCGCGCTCGACTACTACTACCGCGGCCTGGAGGTCGGCGGCCGGACATTCGGCGGCTTCGCGAAGACGTCGCAGCTGCGCTTCGTCGCCGACTTCGACCTGCGGCAGACCATCGAGGATTACCGCGCGGTCATCGTCGAGGGCCTGACCGATGCGGACTTCCGTCGCACGCGCACCTTCTGCGGCGGGCACTCGCTGGGCGGGGCGCTGACGGGCCTGCTGATGGCCTGGGACTTCGACAACGATCCGGCGACCCGCGAGGACGCCGGCTACCACCTGTGCGCCGGCTCGATCGCCCTGGACAGCAGCGCCAGCCGCTACAGCACCGGCGCGACCATGGGGGCGGCCGACCCGATCGTGGCCGCGATCGCCCGGCAGACGGTCCAGGGCGTGCGCAACGCCGTGGCCGCCAACATCATCCCGCGCACGTTCGACTTCGGCGTCATCGGGCCGGAGACCATGATGCTGCTCGAGGGCATCGGGCTGAACGCGCAGCTGCACCCCGACGCGGACTCCGCGCCGCTCGTCGCGCTCACCCCGCCGACCCCCGCCGTCGACGGGGCGATGCGCCTGCTGCAGTCGCGCACATGGCAGGACGCCGTCGCCCGGACGCCCCGGCTGCGCCGCCAGCACCTGTCCGGCGAGGCGCTCCTGGGCGCGTTCATGGACGACAACTCGCAGCCCCTGAGCTTCATCAAGACCAGCGTCGGCAGCTACACCGGCGGCCACCTGCTGCCGAAGGTCTTCCCGTTCGTCGACGGGCCGCTGATGTTCTACCCCGTCGAGGACGCCAAGCCGTACGGCTGGGCGAACTACGACGAGCCGCAGAGCACCGCGACGCGCGGGGACGGCCGGCTGTTCACCACGGCGGCGTCCGAGGTCACGGACATCCAGGATCTCGCGCGCGTGCTGCACGGCGGGCCGCTCGACTTCCTCGAGCACTACTACCCGACGATGCTCACGGTGGACGCCGTCCTCGCGGGGGTCGGCAGCCGCGACGGGGACTTCTCGCGCATCGTCTACACCGACGCGGCGCGGGTGAAGCCCCGCCTGACCCTCGTCGCGGGCGACGGCCTGGCCGACGCCCGGGAGCCCGCCCCGCCCGAGGGCGTCCCGAGCGAGGTGCTCGTGCTCCCCGGCTACGACCACGTCGACGTCATCACGGCCGCGCCCGTGCAGTCCGACGGCACCCGCGAGAAGACGGCGCTCGCCACGGCCGACTTCGTGCTGACGAACGCAGGACGCGAGTTCAGCCCGGTCCCCGAGGCGGCGGCCGGCACCGCCCCGACGGAGGCCGACGTCGCTGCAGCCGTCGCGCAGCTGCGCAAGCGCTGACGATCCAGCGCGGCACCCCGCGCGCGCCCGGTTCGGACAGGCGCCCGTCAGGGCGTACCGGGCGCGCGGGCCGCCGCCGCGCGCAGGTCCCGCG
>SYBY01000177.1 GCA_005788585.1 Actinomycetota bacterium
AGTCGTTCTTCTCTTCCGTGTCGCCGCCGCAACCGGCCGCAATGAGCGCGACCGCCGCGAGGGCCACGAGGAGCATGCGGCTCAGCTTGAACACACCATTCCTCTTTCCGTTTGGGGGCGCGGGGAGGCTACCGTGAGCCGCTGACGCGGACTGTCACCTTCGCGACAGTCCGGCCGCCGACGACCGCGCGCGCCTGGATGCGCCCGGGCCGGCGGGCGAGCGATGACCGCAGCGCCGCATCGAACCGCCAGCCCGCCGAGGTGCGCCGGACCCTGGCCGTCGTCCACACCGGCTTGGTGCACGTCGTCGCGCGGCCGAACCGCTTGCGCGACGCCGACCACCACCGGCACGTCCTGCCCGCCGTGCGTGCCACGGCGACCTGGATGCGCGGCGTGCGGGTGACGCCGGTGAGCGTCCCGCTGACCGTCTTCGTCGTGCGCCTGCGCGCCGTCCACGGCGCGGTGACGGCAAGCCGCGGGCGTACCGCGGGCCGCTCCCCAGGAGAGGGCCCCGGCGCCGGCGCGGTGTCCGGCCCGCCGGACGCGCCGGGGAGGGGCGCGGGCGGCACGGGTGCCGGCGGCGGGACCACCGGGTCCGGCGTGTACTCCGCCACGAGCGCGCCGCCGTCGCGTCCCACGAGGTAGCTGCGCTCGCGCGCCGTCTCCCCGTCGCTCCAGCGTGTGAAGCGGTAGGTCCGCCCGTCACGCGTGAAGTCCGCGGCGGCGCTGATCCGCGCGTTCAGCCCGACCGCGGAGGCCACGCTGCGCGGCGTGATGTACGTCTGGTCCTCGACCTCGATGGGCGCGCCCGAGGGACTCGACGTGACGCTCAGCGACGCCGGCCGCGGCTGGATGTCGACCGTGGCCGAGCCCTGGATGCCGTCCGCGTCGGTCGCGACGAGGCGGATCCGGTAGTGGCTGTCCAGGCCGTGGTCCTGGAGGGGGATGAACGACGCGTCGGGCCCGACGATGTCGGTATAGGGGTGGAAGTGCGTGCCGTGGATGAGGCGGATCTCCCAGCGCAGGCGCTCGGGGGCCAGACCACCGGGCTCGTCGGCGTCGGTGGCCGAGCCGGAGAGCGCGACCGGCTGGCCGCCCTCGTACAGCGTCGCCGCCGTCGGCGCGGCGATCGTCACCCGTGGCCGCGTGCGGTCGACGAGCACCTGCACCGTGTCCGTCGCCGACCGGCCCCGGCCGTCGTCGACGGTGAGCTTCGCGGTGAAGACCCCGGCGTCGGGATAGGCCCGGGTGGGCGCGATCTCCGTGCTGTCCGTCGTGCCGTCCCCGTCGAAGTCCCACGCGTAGGACAGCGTGTCGCCGTTGGGGTCCCGCGAGGCGCGGGCGTCGAACTGCGCGACGCCGCCCGCCGCGATCTCCTCCTGCTCGACCCGCGCAGCCGCGATCGGCGCGGCGTTGGCGGGTGCGTAGGCGATGCGCACGACCCGCCCGGGGCCCGTGTAGTCGTAGTTCGGCCCGGGCGTGGCGAAGTCGACGACGACGAGGTCGCCGTTCGGGGCCGCGGTCAGCTGGGTGAACGCGGCCCGCTCGGCGAACAGCACGGAGCTGTTGGACTCGCCGAAGTGCTGGATGAGCGACGGGTCGATCAGGAACGACCCGGGGGCCGACCCCGGGCGGAAGCGCCGGATGAACCCGCGTGCGTAGTCGCCGAAGAACAGGGTGCCGGCGTACTCGGGCGGATACTCGTCCCCGGTGTAGACCGGTCCGGCCTGGACCGCGGCGTCGGCCTTCGTGCCCGTCGGGGTGAAGTGCGTGTAGGCGAACTCGGGGAAGTCGACGCGCAGCGTACCGTTGGCGTACGGCGTGCAGTCCGGGTAGGTGTTGTACGGGCTGGGTGAGCGCTGCGTGCCCTCCCAGCACGGCCAGCCGCCGTTCGCCCCGGCGGGCACGCGGCTGAGCTCCTCCTGGTTGGAGTGCCCGACGTCGGCGACGATCGGCGCGCCGCCCGGCTGCGGCGGCAGCGTGAAGCGGAACGGGTTCCGGAAGCCCTTGGCGTGGATCTTCGTGCACACGCGGTCGAGGTCCGTGACCTCGGGGCAGAAGGGGTGGCCCGGCAGGCCGCGCCCCTCGCGGTCGATGTGCATGACCTTGCCCACGAGGACCTCCTCGTTGAAGGTCCGCATGCGCCGCGGCCGGGCACCGGCGTTGCCGAGGTCGACGGTCTGCGCGTCACCGGTGCCGAACCACAGCGTGCCGTCGCGCGGGTCGCTGACCACGGTGCCGATCGCGTGGGTGCGCCCCGTGGCGGGGATGCAGTCGACCGCGGCGTCCCCCGTCGTGGCGTGGTCGCCGTCGGGGACATCGCCGCCCGCGTAGGTGAAGCGGTCGTCGGGAAAGCACTCGCCCTGGTCGGCGTCGCCGCCGACGAGCGTCTTCTCGCCCGTGACCTGGTTGTCCTCCGAGACAGTCACCCGCACGAGCCGCGAGCTGTGCCGCCCGTCGTCGTCGTCCGCGTCGTCGTCGGCGACGAACAGGACGTAGAGGAAGCCGTTGTCGGCGAAGTCGGTGTCCGCGGTGATGCCGACCATCCCGCGGTCGACCGCGGCGTTCACGCGGTCGCGCCAGTCGAGAAGCGGGGTCGGATCGAGCGTGCCGTCGGCGTTGCGCACCCGCACGCGGCCGGGCTTCTCGGCGATGAACATCCGCCCGTCCGACGCCGGCGCGAAGGCGACCGCCGTGGGCTGGTCGAGCCCCTGGGCGAGCGTGAGCTCCTCGAAGTCCTCCGGGAGGGCGTGGGCGGCGGCCGGCACGGCCACGAGCAGCGCGAGCGCCGTCGCGAACACGGCGAGGACCCGGGGCATCATCGGCGCCCGGTCCGGACCACGCGGCTGCGCGTTCAGCTGGCACCTTAGAAAGTGCTGCGGTGCTGCCTGCTGCACTTGCACAGGGACTCTCTGCCGATGCGGCGCTGCAGAGTTTCAGTGCCAGGCCTTTGCCCTTAGATGCCGAGCTCCTCTCAACATCTGTGGCCGCTGAGCCCTGCAGTTCACAGGTGCCAACCCCTACTTTGCCTGCATGTACTTTGACATCCATGCTGCCTGGCGCACTTAATAATGCTATTGATGACTCTGCTCATGATGATGCAACTGTTGACTTCAAGCAAACTCATTCCGGTAGTCAAGCTTGCGCCTATGCTGCTGATTGCTTG
>SYBY01000178.1 GCA_005788585.1 Actinomycetota bacterium
GAACATCGACGTCCTGCTCGGCTATCTCAAGCGCATCCTGCCCAAGCGCCCCGATCTGAAGGTCATCGTCACGAGCGCGACGATCGACCCGGACCAGTTCAGCCGCCACTTCGACGACGCGCCGATCGTGGAGGTCTCGGGCCGCACCTTCCCGGTCGAGATCCGCTACCGGCCGGTCGAGCTGGACCCCGCCGACGGCGAGGAGACGCTCGAGCGCGATCAGGTCACCGCCATCGGCGACGCGGTGCAGGAGCTGGTCCGGGAGAGCCGGGACGGCGACATCCTCGCGTTCCTCTCCGGCGAGCGGGAGATCCGCGACACCGCCGACGCGCTGCGCGGCCGCTTCGCCGACAAGCTCGACATCCTGCCGCTCTTCGCGCGACTGAGCAGCCCCGAGCAGCAGAAGGTCTTCCAGGCCCACACCCAGCGGCGCGTCGTCCTCGCCACCAATGTCGCCGAAACGTCGCTGACGGTGCCCGGGATCAAGTACGTCGTCGACCCGGCACGGCGCGCATCAGCCGGTACAGCGCGCGGCTGAAGGTCCAGCGGCTGCCCATCGAGGCGATCAGCCGGGCGTCGGCCAACCAGAGGTCGGGCCGCTGCGGGCGCACGTCCGACGGCATCGCCATCCGCCTCTACAGCGAGGAGGACTTCGCCGAGCGCCCGGCGTTCACCGACCCGGAGATCCGGCGCACGAGCCTCGCCGCGGTGATCCGGCAGACGGCCGCCGCCGGGCTGGGGCGCGTCGAGGACTTCCCATTCATGGAGCCGCCCGACGCGCGTCAGGTGCGCGACGGCGTGCTGCTGCTCACCGAACTCGGCGCGCTGGACGCCGCGGGCGAGCTGACCGGCTTGGGCCGCAAGCTCGCGCGCCTGCCGGTCGATCCTCGAATGGGCCGCATGGTCCTCGAGGCCGGCGCGCGCGGGTGCGCCGAGGAGGTGATCATCATCGCCGCCGGGCTGTCCATCCAGGACCCGCGGGAGCGGCCGTCCGACCACCGCCAGGCCGCAGACGAGCAGCACGCGCGCTTCGCCGACGAGCGCTCGGACTTCCTCGCCTACCTCAATCTGTGGGACTACATCCGCGAGCAGCAGCGCGAGCTGTCCGGCAGCGCGTTCCGGCGCCGCTGCCGCAAGGAGTACCTCCATTACCTGCGGATCCGCGAGTGGCAGGACCTCGTGACGCAGCTGCGCCGTGCAGCCAAGGAGGTGGGCGTCAAGCGCAACCAGACCCCGGCCGAGCCCGACGACGTCCACCAGGCGCTGCTGTCGGGCCTGCTGAGCCACATCGGCCTGCTCGACGTCAGGAAGCGCGAGTACCAGGGCGCGCGCGGGGCGCGGTTCTCGATCTTCCCCGGGTCGGTCCTGTCGAAGAAACAGCCGACGTGGGTCATGGCCTCGGAGCTCGTGGAGACGTCGCGCCTGTTCGCGCGCACCGCGGCGAAGATCGAGCCGCGCTGGATCGAGCCGCTCGCCGACCACCTCGTCGCGCGCACGTACGAGGAGCCGCGCTGGGACGCACGGCGCGCGCAGGTCGTCGCCACCGAGCGCGTGGCGCTCTACGGCCTGCCAATCGTCACCGGACGCGCGGTCGCGTACGCGAAGATCGACCCGGTCGCCGCGCGCGCGATCTTCCTGCGCAAGGCGCTCGTCGAGCGCGACTGGGACACCCGCCACGCGTTCGTCGAGGAGAACGACCGCATCCTGCGCGAGATCGAGGCGCTCGAGGACCGGTTGCGCCGCCGCGACCTGCTCGTCGACGACGACACGCTCGTGGCGTTCTTCGACGCGCGCGTGCCCCCGGGCATCGCGTCGGGGCGCGACTTCGACCGCTGGTGGAAGACCGCCCGCAGGCAGACCCCGGACCTCCTCACGTTCGACGGCCCGACGCTCATCCGCCCCGAGGCCGCGGCGTCGCTGGAGGCCGGAGGCCGGCCGTCGCGCTGGCGCCAGGGCGACCTCGAGCTCCAGCTCACCTACCGCTTCGCCCCCGGCGAAGCCGATGACGGGATCACCGTGCACGTCCCGCTCGACGACCTCGCGCGTCTGCGCGCCGGGGGCTTCGAGTGGCTGGTCCCCGCGATGCGGCTGGAGCTCGTCACCGCGCTCCTGCGCGCGCTGCCCAAGGAGCAGCGCCGCGCCCTGGCGCCGATCCCCGACGTCGCCGCCGATGTGCTCGCTCGCCTGCCGGCCCGCGGCGAGCCGCTGCGCGAGGCGCTGAGCCGCGAGCTGGCCGCCGTCCGCGCGATCCGCGTCGCTCCCGGCGCCTGGGACTTCACCGCGCTGCCGCCCCACCTGCGCGTGACGTTCCGCGTCGAGGACCGCGACGGCCGGGTGCTCGACCAGGACAAGGACCTGCGCGCACTGCGCGATCGGCTCACGCCCAAGCTCCGAGAGGAGCTGGCGGCAGTCACCGTCGACGTCGAGCGCACGGGCCTGACCGCCTGGCCCGAGGAGGACCCGCCGCAGTCCGTCGAGCTGCCCGGCACCGGGGGTGCCGTCCAGGGCTACCCGGCGCTCGTAGATGAAGCGCCCGCCCACCCGACCGTCGGCGTCCGCGTCTACGACACGAAGCCGGCCCAGCAGGCCGCGCACGCGCGCGGCATCCGCCGCCTGCTCACGCTCGAGCTGCCCTCCCCCGCCAAGCATGTCCGGGCGTCGTTGCGCGGCCCCGCGCAGCTGACCCTGGCCGCTGCGCCGCACGGCAGCCTCGACGCCGTCCTCGACGACGCGACAGCCTGCGCCATCGACGCACTCATCGACCATGGCGGCGGAACACCCTGGGACCGCACGGCCTACGAGGCGCTGCGCACACACGTCGGCGCCCGCCTGAACGCCGCCACCGCCCAAGTCGTCACCTGGCTCGTCGCGATCCTCGACGCCGACCGCGAGGTCCAGCGGATGCTCGAGGACCGGTCCGCCCCCGCGCTGGCCGACATCCGCCAGGACGTCCATCGCCAGCTCGGCACCCTGGTCTTCCCCGGCTTCCTGACCGTGACCGGCGCGAGCCGCCTGCCCGACGTCGTCCGGTACCTCCAGGGCGCGACGAAGCGGCTGGAGCGCCTGCCTGACACGGCGGCGTCGGACCGCGACCGCATGCGAGCCATCGGGGAACTCGAAGCGCTGTACCGCGACCGCGTCGCGCTCATCCCGCGCGGCCAGCCGCGCCCGGCACGGCTCGTCGAGGCGCGCTGGGCGATCGAGGAGCTCCGCCTCGCCCAGCTCGCGCCCGGAGTCCGGGTCGAAGGCGCCGTCTCGGCCAAACGCGTGCGGCGGCTGCTGGAGGCATCGTCAGCGCGGCCTGACCGAAACTCGAAGTAGCGTGCCCTGTTGGGAGTGCTGGGCGGCGCCCGGAAGGCGCCGGTCTCACCCTGCCCTCGATGGTCTTCAGTTCGACGACGTTCCTCTTCGGGTTCCTGCCCGCCGTCCTCCTGCTCACGTGGGCGGTCCCCGCGAAGGCGCGGCGATTCGTCCTCCTCGCCGCGAGCCTGGTGTTCTACGCGTGGGGGGTCCAGGAGTTCGTCCTGGTCATCATCGCCTCCACCGTCGTCGACTGGGCGCTGGCGCGCGGCATCAGCCACTACCGGGCGCAGGACCGCACCCGCGCCGCACGGTGGCTGCTCATCCTGGCGGTCGGGCAGAACGTCGCCCTGCTCGCCACGTTCAAGTACGCCGAATTCGGCGCGCGTCAGGTCGACCGCCTCGCGGGGCTCATCGGCGCCGACGGTGTCGGAGCACTCTCGATCGCGCTGCCGATCGGCATCTCGTTCTTCACCTTCGAGAAGATCAGCTACGTCGTCGACGTGTGGCGCGGCGACGTCAAGGCCCGCCGAGACCCCCTCGACGTCCTGCTCTTCGTCGCGCTGTTCCCGCGCTCGATCGCGGGCCCGATCGTGCGCCTGCGGGAGATCCAGCACGACCTGCGCGAGCCGCGGCCCCGCCCCGAGCAGATCGAGGCCGGCGCGATCCGGTTCTCCTACGGGCTGGCGAAGAAGGTCCTCATCGCCGATCAGATCGCGCCCGTCGCCGACGCCGCGTTCGCGTCAGCGGGCGACGGGACCCTCACCTTCTCCGGCGCCTGGATCGGCCTGATCGCCTACACCTTGCAGCTGTACTTCGACTTCTCCGGCTACACCGACATGGCGATCGGCATCGGGATGATGCTCGGCTTCCGGCTGCCCGAGAACTTCCGGCGCCCGTACTCATCGGTGTCGATGACGGACTTCTGGCGACGCTGGCACATGACGCTATCGCGCTGGTTCCGCGACTACGTCTACATCCCGCTCGGCGGCAACCGCGGCACCGAGGGCCGCACCTATCTCAACCTGCTCATCGTGTTCGGCCTGACCGGGCTGTGGCACGGCGCGGCGTGGGTCTTCCTGCTCTGGGGCCTCTACCACGGCGGGTGGCTCATGCTCGAGCGGCGCATGGGCTGGCGCGCGTTCGACGGGGAGGCCTCACACCCGCTCGCCCGGCGCGCCGCGACCGTGCTCATCGTCATGCTCGGCTGGGTGCTCTTCCGCGCTGAGACCGCATCGGAGGCCGGGTCGTACTACCGCGCGCTCGTGGACATCGGCAGCCTGACGACCCCGGCCGTCGAAGCCGCCCTGTCCAACCGCGCGGCGATCTGCCTCGTCCTCGGCTCCATCATCTTCGTTCTGCCCGCGTCACGCGCGGGCGGCCGCTGGATCTCCGAGGCCGCGGGCCGCCTGCCCGTCGCGGCACGTGTCGCCACGGTGGGCGTCGCACTCCCCCTGTCGCTCGTCCTCGCGATGGCGGGGACGTTCTCCCCCTTCCTCTACTTCCAGTTCTGACCGTGCCCAGGCCCGCCACCATCGTCCTTGTCCTCCTGCTCGCGCTCCCCGCGATCGCGTGGGTGTTCGGCGCGCGCCAGCCGCTGCTCGAGAACCGGGCGCGCGCGGACTACCCCGACATCACCACGGCGTCGCTGCAGAACCGGGAGACGTTCGAGCAGATCGACAGCGCGTACCTCGAGCGGCTGCCTCTCCGCGGCGAGGCGCTCGATCTCAACGCGCGCCTGAAGATCGACCTCCTCAAGGACAGCCCGAACCCCGAGGTCGTCATCGGCCAGGACGGCTGGCTGTACTTCCAGCCGCAGTTGCAGGCCTGTCGCGACCAGACGCCGCTGTCGGACCCGGCGGACACCGCCGAGATTCTCGCCCGGTCCCTGTTGGTGTCGGGACGCAACGCCCTGGTCGTCGTCCCGGGTGGAAAGCTGACACTCCACCCGGAGCACGCGCCCGAGATCGACCCGGAGGTCGAGGCGTGTGTCGAGCGCCTCGAGCGTGAGGTCGGCACCCGCCTCGGCCAGACGCCGGGCGGGCTGGACCTCGACAGCGAGCTGCTGGCCCTCCGGGCGCAGGGGGAGGACGTCTTCCTGCGCGGGGACACCCATTGGAACGCCACCGGGCGCGAACTGTTCGCCCGCCGGGTCCTCGACGCCGTCCGCCCGGGGCTCGCCCGGGAGGTCGGTCTGCGCCAGGGCAAGGACGTCGACCGCCCGGCGGACCTGTGGAAGCTCATCGGGACCGAACGCACGGACCGTGATCCGGTGGTGGTCGCCGGGCGGACCCCGTTGAACCCGCCGCGCGGCGTACTGCTCATCGGCGACTCTCAGATGGAGTTCGCGTTCACCCGGCCACCCGCGCCGGGCGTCGCTCCGTTGATCGAACGCGCGCTCCCCGGTGCGTCACCGTGCTCGCCGGAGGCGTTCGTCGCCGGGCACTGCGACGAGCTGTTCGCCAAGGCCGGCACCGTCCTCTACGAGACGGTCGGACGCAACATCCGGCAGCTCACCGAGACCTGCTGGCGCGCCGTCTCTCTGGCCACGCAGCACCTGCGCGGCCCCGCTGCCTCGTTCGAACGCGTCGACGGCGGCACCCCGCCCACGGCCGCCGGCGAACTCGCGATCGCCCCGGACGCCCCGGCACGGGTGCGCGTCCGCATCCCGGGCGCCGACGCGGCCGACGCCCCGCGGCTGATCATCATGCCCGTCCTCGAAGGCGACGTGAGCGTCTACCAGCAGCCGGAGGCCGGCGGCCCCGCGCCGTGCGCGACCCCCACAGCCACCGCCGGTGCTGCCCTCGTGCTGCCGGTCCCCGCAGGCCGGCGCGTCCGCGACCTCGTCTTCAACCTCACGACCACCGTCGGAGCCCGGTTTGACGCCCCGGACGTCATCGACCTCAGCGACGGGGCGCTCGCGGCGGCCCCGGCCCTCGCAGAGCGCTGACCTCCCTACTTGACCGACCCGGCCAGCAGACCCTGGGCGAAGTACCGCTGGAAGGCGAAGAACACGACGAGCGGGATCGCGAGCGACACGAACGACGCGGGCGCGATCAACTCGATGTTGCCGCCGAACTGCCGCAGCTGCGTGAAGACCGCGACCGTGATCGGCTGCGTCTCCCGGCCAAAGGTGAGCGCGACGATGAGGTCGTTCCACGTCCACAGGAACTGGAAGATGGCCAGTGACGCGATCGCCGGCAGCCCGAGCGGCAGGATCAGCCGGAAGAAGATCGTCAGCTCCGATGCGCCGTCGATCCGCGCGCTCTCCAGCAGGTCCTTGGGGATCCCGATGAAGAAGTTCCGCATGAGGAAGACGCCGAACGGCAGGCCGAACGCGGTGTGGAACAGGATCAGGCCGAGCACCGTGTCGAACAGCCCGGTCGACTGGTAGAGCGAGAAGATCGGGATCAGCGCGGTCTGCAGCGGCACGACGAGCAGCGCGATCACCAGGACGAACAGCCAGTCGCGTCCCGGGAACGGCAGCCAGGCGAACGCGTAGCCCGCCATCGCGCTGACCAGGACGAGCAGGACGGTGTTCCCCACCGCGATCTGCACGGTCGTCCACAGCGCGGTCGTCAGGTCCTCGTTGTCGAACACCGCGCGGTAGTTGTCGAAGGTCGCGAGGCTCGGCTCGGAGAAGATCTTCCACCACCCCTCGGTGCTGATGAGCTCGGCGGGCATGACCGACGTGAGCAGCAGGCCGAGCGTCGGCACGAGCCACAGCAGCGCGATGACCACGAGCAGGATCTGCAGGGGAGCCTTCGTCGCGAACCGAACGATGCGCGCGGCCATCAGACCTCCCTCCGGAAGCGGCGGATGTTCAGCGCCAGGACCGGCAGGACGAGGAGCAGCAGGAACACCGCGATCGCGGAGCCCAGACCGAAGTCGTTGACCCCGCCGAACGACGTGCGCCACATCGCCAGCGCGATGACGTTCGCGTCGTCCTGCGAGGACGCCGGCGCCACCGACAGGATGATGTCGAAGACC
>SYBY01000179.1 GCA_005788585.1 Actinomycetota bacterium
CGCCCGAGAAGAACATCATCACGATCGAGGACCCGGTCGAGTACCAGGTCGACGGGATCACCCAGGTGCAGGTCAACCCGCGCGCCGGGCTGACGTTCGCCAGCGGCCTGCGCGCGATGATGCGCGCCGATCCCGACGTGATCATGGTCGGTGAGATCCGTGATCGGGAGACGGCGCAGATCGCCGTCGAGGCGGCGCTCACAGGCCACCTCGTGCTCTCGACGCTGCACACCAACGACGCGCCGACGGCGATCACCCGCCTGACGGAGATGGGGATCGAGCCGTTCCTGGTGGCGTCGGCGATCGACGCGGTCGTCGCCCAGCGTCTGGCGCGGCAGCTGTGCCGGCACTGCAAGCAGCGCACGATCATCCCCGCGGACGTCCTGCGCCGCAACGGCTTCCACGTCACCCTGGACCTCGAGGCGTACGAGCCCGACGGGTGCGCCCGGTGCAACCACACGGGCTACAAGGGACGGATCGGCCTGTACGAGGTCATGCGGCTGAACGAGGAGATCCGCTCGCTCGCCGTGGAGCGCGCCTCCGCCGACCGGATCGCCGAGGTCGCGATGCGCCACGGCATGTACCGCCTGCGCGAGGACGGGCTGCGCAAGGTCACGCTCGGCCTGACCTCGATCGCCGAGGTGGCGCGCGTCTGCGGCACCGGCTCCGGCTGATGTAAAGTTGGCCTTACATATCCGACCGCCTGGGTATGTGTTAGGGTGGCCTAACACCAATGATCCAGGGGGCCTGACACGTGGGGCGGTACACCGGACCGACCGAGAAGTTGTCGCGACGCGAAGGCGTCGAGCTGTTCCTGAAGGGCGAGCGCCTGCTCAACGGCAAGTCGGGGCTCGAGCGCCGCCCGACGCCGCCCGGCCAGCACGGCGCGGCCCGCCGGCGCCAGCCGTCGACGTACGGCGTGCAGCTGCGCGAGAAGCAGCGCGCCAAGCGCTACTACGGCGTGCGCGAGCGTCAGTTCCGCCGCTACGTGCGCGAGGCGTCACGCCAGCGCGAGGGCCTCATGGGCGACCACCTGCTGCGGCTGCTCGAGCGCCGGCTCGACAACGTCGTCTACCGGCTCGGCCTGGCGACCACGCGGGCGCAGGCGCGCCAGTACGTCAACCACGGGCACGTGATCGTCGACGGGCGGAAGGTCGACATCCCGTCCTTCCAGGTCAGGCCCGGGCACGCCGTCTCGCTGCGGGCCGGCAGCCCGGTCGAGCGCGCAGCGCGCGACGCTGTCGAGCTCGTCTCCGCGGTTCCCGGCTGGCTGCAGGCCGACCTCGACCAGCTCCAGGGCACCGTCCTGCGGCTGCCCGACCGGTCCGAGATCGCGACGCCGGTCAACGAGCAGCTCATCGTCGAGTTCTACTCCCGCGTATGAGCGACGAGCTCCAGCGCCTCTGCGGTCAGGCGTGCCCGCCGCACGAGGACGTGCTGCTCGCGCTGGACCGCGAGCTGCAGGCCGAGGGGGTCGACGGCGCCGGTGCCGCCCTCGACGCGCTCGCCGCAACGCTGCCCGAGCCGGGCGGCGACCCGATCCACGAGCTCGCGTGCGTGGCGGGGTTGCTGCGCGACGGCCTGCGGACCGATGGCACGGGGTCGCTGGCGCTCAGCGAGGTGCTCGCCGATGGCGGCGGTCACCCGCTCGCCGCCGCCGCGGCCGTCGTCTGCGCCGCCCGCCGGCGCGGGCTGGCGGTCGACCTCGTCGGTCACGGCCCGCACGTCTGGATCGCGCACGAGGACGCCGCCTCGCCCTACGTGGTCGATCCGGCCGACCCGCGCGCGGCGTTCGACGCCCGGGCGCTCGGAGTCGACCTGCACTGGCGCTGCGCGCACGAGCTCGCGCTGGTCATCCTCGACGGTGTCGTCGAGCGGGCCGAACGCTGCGGCGACCTGGCGTGGGCGCTGCACGCGGCGGACCTGCGTGCGCGGCTGCCGATGGAGGCGTCCGACGCGGACAGCCGCCGCACCGAGGTGCAGCGGCTGCGCGCGCGCCTGAACTGACGGCTACTCGCCGGACGACGAGGAGCCGGTGCTGACCGGCTTGGAGCAGACCTGCGTCGCCGAGCCCTGGCAGAGCTCGTACGCGGTGCCGGGCTGCATCTGGGTACGGGTCGACACAGAGAAGGGGACGTTCGCCGTCTTGCCCTGCGTGACGCGCACGACGTAGGGCGCACCGGTGTTCCAGGTCGTGAAGCCCAGCGCGGTCGTGGCGCCCGCTTCGCGGCCCTCGGCCTGGCCCTGGGTGAGGCCCTCCTGCTTGCCCTGCGCCTCGCCGCGCTCGAAACCGACCTGCTCGCCGCGCGCGATCCCCGCCTCGCGGCCGGTCTTCTCACCGGCGGACTCCCCGACGTTCGTGCCGGCGGCGGCGCCGGCGTTGTAGATCTGCTCGTACTTGGGCTCGCCCTTGGCGTACTCGTCCTCGGTCGAGCTGACGCCCGTCGAGTGGCCGAGGAGGTACCCGCCGACGGCCAGGATCAGCGCAGAGGCGACGGCGCCCACCCACCAGCCGGTTCCGGGACGACCGGACGACGAGGGCGTGGGGGAGGACGGCGGGGGTGTGGCCATGGCAGATGGTCTCCTGAGGTTCGAACGGGGCGTTCGCGCCGGGTATCGGCGTGGTCGGGGACGGGCATGAGGTTCGACGGACGCGCGTCAGCCACTCGTCAATGTGTCCAGAGGCGAGGTCAGCAGGTCCGTGCCCGCCCGGCACGGCCGATCACCTCAGGCGATGAGCATCGACTTCGCCGACCTTGTCCTCGAGGTTCTCCAGCGCCGCGCGTCGGACCTCCACCTGACCGCCGGTGCGCGCCCGGTCGTCCGCACGCGCGGGCGCCTCGTGCCCCTGGAGGGCTTCCCGGTGCTCACGCCCGCGGACACCCGCGAGATGGTCTACGGGATCCTCACGAACGATCAGCGCCAGCGCCTGGAGACGGACTGGCAGCTCGACTTC
>SYBY01000180.1 GCA_005788585.1 Actinomycetota bacterium
CTCAGCGAGTGCAGGATGCCGACCTTGATGGTGTCGCCGGAATCGGCGGAGGACGAGGTGGACGATCCACTGCTGGATGACTCGTCATCCGAGCCACAGCCGACGGCGACGAACGCCGACAGGCACATGACCAGGATCGCGAGCAGCCAGAAGCGGCTGCCCTTTTCACGCGTTGACACGAACCCCCCTAGGGTTTGCATGACTGTTCTTGAGCAGACGACGGCGACGGTTCAGACGCCGCCGCCTGCTCGCTCCGACAGCTTGCGGCGAGGAGTGGCAACGCGCCTTCGACCGAGTGTCGAACGGGTGGGGTGAGTGGGCCGACCGCGCGTCTCGCCCCGGGGTGAGAGGCGGGGTCACCCACCCGGGTGAGGGCCCGGCTTACCGCTCAGCGCAACCGCACTCCGACCGACTGTCGAAGGTCCGCACCCGTCCGCTCGACCGCGCGTACTCACCCCGGGTGAAGCCTCTTCCCAGCGGGGATTTCGTGTGGTTGACTCGCCCGCGTGCGCCTCACACCATCCGACCAGGAGAAGCTGCTGCTGTCCGTCGCGGGCATGGTCGCGCGCGACCGTCGCGAGCGCGGCGTCAAGCTCAACCACCCGGAGGCAACGGCGCTGCTGTGCTGCTGGGTGATGGAGCGCGCGCGTGACGGCGACGCGACGGTCGAGCAGCTGATGACCGACGGGCGCGAGGTGCTCACGCGCGCCGAGGTCATGGAGGGCGTGCCGGAGATGCTCGACGAGGTCCAGGTCGAGGCCACGTTCCCCGACGGCCGCAAGCTCGTCACCCTCCACCAGCCCATCGCATGAGCCTGATTCCCGGAGAGATCGTCGCCGCCGAGGGCGAGCTCGAGCTGGCGCCGTCGCGTGAGCGGCGCATCATCGAGGTGCTGAACACCGGCGACCGGCCGATCCAGGTCGGCTCGCACTTCCACTTCGCCGACGTCAACAGCGCGCTGGAGTTCGAGCGCGACGCGGCCGTCGGCTTCCGCCTGGACATCTATGCGGGGACGTCGGTGCGGTTCGAGCCGGGGGCGTCGAAGGACGTGACGCTCGTGGCCCTCGGGGGCGAGCGGCGGGTCCCCGGCCTGCAGGTGAAGCCATGACCTTCGACAGGCAGCGCTACGCCGAGCTCCTCGGCCCGACCGTCGGCGACCGCGTCCGCCTCGCCGACACCGACCTGTGGATCGAGGTCGAGGAGGACCGCTGCATCTCCGGGGACGAGGCCGTCTTCGGCGGCGGCAAGACGATCCGCGAATCGATGCTCCAGGGCACGGCCACCCGCGCGGACGGCGCGCCGGACCTGGTCATCACGAACGCCCTGATCCTCGATCACTGGGGCATCGTCAAGGCCGATGTCGGCATCCGCTACGGCCGCAACGTCGCGCTCGGCAAGGCGGGCAACCCCGACATCATGGATGGGGTGACGCCCGGGCTGCACCTCGGTGCGAACACTGACATCGTCGCGGGCGAGGGGCGCATCCTCACGGCTGGCGCGATCGACTGCCACGTCCACTTCATCACCCCGACCATCGTCAGTGAGGCGCTCGCCAGCGGGGTCACCACGGTCATCGGCGGCGGCGCCGGCCCGACGCACGGCACCCTGGCGACGACCTGCACGACCGCGGGCGCGATGCGCATGATGCACCGCGCGCTCGACACCTCGCCGATGAACATCCTGCTGCTCGGCAAGGGCAACACCGTCAGCGCCGACGCGCTCGGCGAACAGGTGCTCGCCGGGGCCGGCGGGTACAAGCTGCACGAGGACTGGGGGTCGACCCCCGCGGCGATCGACACGTGCCTGACCGCCGCCGAGCGCTGGGGCGTCCAGGTGGCGATCCACACCGACCCGCTCAACGAGGCCGGCTACCTGGAATCGACGATGGGCGCCATCGGCGGCCGCGGCATCCACGCCTACCACACCGAGGGTGCGGGGGGCGGCCATGCGCCCGACATCATCGCGATCGCGTCGCACGCCAACGTCCTGCCGTCGTCGACGAACCCGACGCGCCCGCACACGATCAACACCCTGGCCGAGCACCAGGACATGCTCATCGTCTGCCACCACCTGAACCCGAAGGTGCCCGAGGATCTCGCATTCGCCGAGTCGCGGATCCGGGAGACGACGATGGCTGCCGAGGACGTCCTGCACGACCTCGGCGCGATCTCGATGATCGGATCGGACGCCCAGGCGATGGGCCGCGTGGGGGAGACGATCATCCGCACGTGGCAGACGGCCCACGCGATGAAGCTGCGGCGCGGTTCGCTCTCGGCCACAGAACGCGCGGACAACCTGCGCGCGAAGCGCTACATCGCGAAGTACACGATCGCCCCCGCGATCTCGCACGGGATCGACGGCACGGTCGGCTCGGTCGAGCCCGGCAAGCTCGCCGACCTCGTGCTGTGGGACCCAGCGTTCTTCGGCATCCGGCCGAGCCTGGTGCTCAAGGGCGGCGCCGTGGCCAGCGCGCCGATCGGCGACGCGAACGCGTCGATCCCCACCCCGCAGCCCATCCTCACGCGGCCGATGTTCGCCGCCGCGCCGAAGGCCGCGCCCGATCACGCGGTGACCTTCGTGGCGCCTGAGGCGCTGGCCGACGGGCTGGCCGACCGGCTCGAGCTCGGACGGGCGCTCGTCCCGATCACCGACACCCGCGCGGTCACCAAGGCGCACCTTCCGAACAACGACGCGACGCCGGACATCGCCGTCGACCCGGAGACGTTCGTCGTCACCATCGACGGCGAGGCCGTCGAGCCCATGCCGGTCTCCGAACTGCCGCTCGCGCAGCGGTACTCGCTGTTCTGATGGCCGGCTCCGCGCTTGAGCTCCTCCTCGCCGACGGCCGGACCCCCACCGGGGGGTTCGCGCATTCCGGGGGGCTGGAGGCCTGCGCGCTCACCGCCCGCGAGGTCCCGCACTTCATCCGCGCGCGGCTGCGGACGGTGGGGCTCATCGACGCGGCGGTCGCGGCCCGGGCGGCCGCGGGCGACGACCCGCGCGAGCTCGACGACGCGTGGGCCGCCCGCACCCCCGTCCCCGCCGTCCGCGACGCCGGCCGGCGGCTGGGA
>SYBY01000181.1 GCA_005788585.1 Actinomycetota bacterium
CGCGCGCACCCCGCTGTCGGGGGACTACGACGTCCTGATCTGCGGTGCGAGCTTCGCGGGGCTGACGGTCGCCCGCGAGCTGGCGGGCTCCGGGGCGAACGTCCTGGTCATCGACCGCTACGAGATCGGCGAGCGCCAGACGTCCGCCTGCGCGGCGCCGACGGAGTGGCTCGAGAAGCTCGGCCTCGGCCCGTCCATCCGCCAGACCTTCCACGACCTGCTCATCCACCGGCCCAAGCGCGAGTTCGGCTCCGAGCCGAAGGACCACCGCTGGACCCTGCCGTGGTCGTTCTCGACGTTCGACTACCGCCAGCTGTGCGAGCTGCTCGCCGAGCAGGGCGAGGCGGAGTTCGAGACCGCGAAGGTCGAGGAGCTCGTCCCCGCCCAGGACGGCGACGGCCAGCTGCTGACCGTCCGCACCGACCGTGGCGACCTCCGCGCGCCGATCGTCATCGACGCGCTGGGCTGGCGCCGGGTCCTGAGCACCGGCACCGCGATCCAGCCGCCGAACGCCACGCTGTCGCGCGGCCTGGAGGTCCACCCCCCGATCTCCGAGCACGCCCCGGACCTCGAGCTCTGGCTCGATCCGAAGTACATCGGCCCCGGCTACAGCTGGGCGTTCCCGGCCAAGGACGAGGTCCGCATCGGCGTCGGGTCCTTCGACCCCGCGCTCGACGTCAAGCAGCCGACGCTCGAGCTCACCGCCGACGAGGGCGTCCCCGCCAAGGGCTGGCAGGGCAACTACATCCCCCACAAGCTGCGCAGCGCGACCGAGGGCAGCGTCTTCTTCGTCGGCGACAGCGCCGGGCACTGCCTGCCGACGACCGCGGAGGGCATCCGCCCCGCGCTGTACTTCGGCCTCGCGCTCGGCCGGGAGCTGCGCGCCGTCGTCGACGGCCGGCAGACGCGCGAACAGGCGCTCGAGCGCTATGCGGCGTTCCACGACGAGCACCGCTTCGCCTACGACTGGCTGCTGCGCGTCCAGAAGATGGTCGGCGTCGCAAACCCCCGGCCGCTGATGGACACGGCGCTCCAGCTCTTCCGCAGCCGGCGGTTCGTGTCGTGGTCCTTCAACCACTACCTCGACATCTGCCCGCCGTCGTTCATCGATGCGCCCGCACCCGCAGCACCTGAGCCGGCGGTCGCGCCCGCCGAACCGGTGCCCGCCTGACCACCGTGTGAAACCGGGAGGGCCGGTCGCCAGACCCTCAAGCTCCCCCTCCCCAGAACCGATGATGCGGGAAGACTGATCACCCCCATCGGAACCGCTGGTTCGGCTCACCCCTGCCCACCGGGAAAGGACTCCCGACATGCGCGCGCTGCTCCGCGTCCCTCTGTCTCCTGCCACTGCCCTGCTCAACCGCATGTCGGTGGCGCTGAAGCTCAGCCTCATCGGCGTGGTGCTCATCGCACCGGCCGTCTACGTCGCGTCGCAGTACCGCGGCCAGCAGCAGGACCAGATCGCCTTCAGCGCCAAGGAGCGCGTCGGCGCCGAGTACATCGCCGCGGCGGACGGGCTGCTGCGCGATCTCGTGCTCCTGCGCTCGGCCGCCGTCCGGTCGTCCGCCGATCTTCCCTCGGACCTCGACGAGGCACGGACCCGCGTCGCACGCTCGACGGCCGCGATGACCGCCGTCGACGAGCGTCTGGGCGCCGAGCTGGAGACCACCGAGACCTGGACGAAGCTCCAGCAGGCGATCAGGGGCCTGGAGGCCGCCGCCGACGGGTCACCCCAGGCCGTCTACGACGCGCACACCGAGGTCAACGCCGCCGCGATCGGGCTCATCACGCTCGCCGGCGACACGTCGAACCTCATCCTCGACCCCGATCTCGACACGTACTACCTCATGGACGCGGTGGTCGTGAAGCTGCCGAACCTCGCCGAGACGGCGGGCCAGGCGGCCGACCAGCAGGTCGTCATGACCGCGGGCGGCGCCAGCCCGACCATGCGCCAGCGGATCGACCTGGCGGCGGCCGGCGGAGTCCTCGAATCAACCCTCGCCGGCGTGCAGGGCGGGCTCGACACCGCGTACGAGAACACGCAGGACGACGCGCTGAAGCCCGCGCTCGCCGAGACGGCGAAGCAGCTCGATGACGCCGCATCCGCGCAGGTCACGGAGATCGACGACGCAGTCGGCGCCGACATCGACCCGCGCACCGCGGAGGCGCTCGGCGTCGCGACGGCGACGGCGGCAGGCGCGCTCGCCGCCGAGGTCTCGCCGCAGATGGACCGGCTCATCGGCGTCCGCATCGACGGGTTCAAGGCAGCAGAGCGGCGCACGCTGCTCATCAGCGGCCTCGGCGTCCTGGTCGGCATCTACCTCTTCCTCGCGCTGTTCATGGCGATCACCGGCTCGGTCCGGCGGATGGTCGAGGTCGCCGAGCACATCGCCGAGGGCGACGCCGATCACCACGTCGACGTCCGCAGCCGCGACGAGTTCGGTCGCCTCGGCGGCGCCTTCGACCGGATGAGCGCGTACCTGCGCGACTCCGCGAACGTCGCCGACCGGATCGCCGAGGGCGATCTCACCGTCGAGCCCACCCCCCGCTCGGAGCGCGACGTCCTGGGCAGCGCGCTGCTGGCGATGGTCCAGCGCCTCCGGGACCTCGTGGGCCGCGTCTCGGGCTCCGCGACGACGCTGACGAACGCCTCGCAGGAGATGGCGACGACGTCCGAGCAGGCCAGCCGCGCGGTCGACGAGATCGCGACCGCCATGGAGCAGGTTGCCGTCGGCGCCCGCGACCAGCAGCTGTCCGTCCGCAGCACGCGCGAGGCGACCGAGGCGATCGCCCAGGCGTCGCGGGACTCCGCCGAGCAGGCGCACGCCACGAGCGACGCGGCCGAGCAGGCGCGCGTCGCCGCAGATCAGGGACTCCAGGCGGCCAGTGACGCCACCGAGGCGATGCGCGTCGTGCGCGAGGCATCGGCCGACGCGAGCCGGGCCATCGCGGCTCTGGGCCAGCGGTCCCGCGAGATCGGCGGGATCGTCGACACCATCAACGGCATCGCCGAGCAGACGAACCTCCTCGCGCTGAACGCCGCCCTCGAGGCGTCGCGCGCGGGCGAGCACGGCCGCGGATTCGCGGTCGTCGCCGAAGAGGTCCGGACGCTCGCCGAGGAGTCGCAGCGCGCGACCGCCTCCATCGCGTCGCTCATCGGCGAGATGCAGGCACAGACCGATGCGGCCGTGACCGCGGTCGACGCCGGCGCCGAGCGCAGTGAGCACGGCGACGCCACCGTCGAACGCACCCGTGAGGCCTTCACCGCCATCGAGGAGGCGATCCGCGGGGTCGCCGCGCGCGTCGAGGAGATCACCGGCGCGATCGGCGCCGTGGTCAGCGGCTCCGAGCACGTCCTGGGTGACGTCGCGAAGGTGTCCGAGGTCGCCGACCGCTCGAGTGAGACCACCGAGCACGTCTCGGCCTCCACCCAGCAGACGTCGGCGTCGACGCAGGAGATCGCGTCGGCGGCCAAGGCGCTGCAGGCGACCGCCGGCGAGCTCGAGCGCGCCGTCGCGGAGTTCCGGGTCTAGCCCGCGTAGGCCGCCTCGTACGCGCGGTGGATGTCCGCGCCGCGCGTACGCAGGAAGTCGCCGACCACCTCGATCGTGCGGTCGATGTCCGCGTCGGTGTGCGCGTAGGACGTGAAGCAGCGGTTGGTGTAGAAGGGCTGCATGTAGATGCCGTTGCTGAGCATGTGCGCCTGGAACTCGGCGTCGATGCCGGTGTCCTTGGTCACGGCGAAGGCGGCGATGTCGCGGTAGTCGACGATCTCGCGGTCGGTGAAGTACAGGCACCACATCGAGCCGAAGTTGATGCACTGGGCGGGGAGCCCGAGCCGCGCGATCTCCGCGTTGATGTCCGCGGACAGCCGGTCCCCCACCGCGAAGAGGCGCTCGTGCACCGGCTCACGCTCGAGGATCTCGAGCGTCTTCAGTGCGGCGGCGACGCAGACGAGCTCACCGTTGAACGTGCCCGAGTACGACACCGGCCCCTCCGGCTCCATGAACGCCATGACGTCGGCGCGGCCCGCGAGGCCGGAGACCGGGAAGCCGTTCGCGACCGCCTTGCCGAAGGCGGTCAGGTCCGGGGTGACGCCGTAGAGCTCCTGGCAGCCGCCGAGCGCATGGCGGAAGCCGGTGATCATCTCGTCGAAGAACAGCAGCACGCCGTGGCGGTCGCACAGCTCGCGCACCCGCGCCAGGAACCCCGGCTGCGGGAGGAGCACGCCGCACGCGTGCGAGATCGGCTCGAGCGCCACGCACGCCACCTCGTCGCCGGCCTGCTCGAGGTAGGCCTCCAGCGCGTCCGCGTCGTTCCAGCGCAGCACGGTCGTCAGCGCGGTGACCGCAGCCGGCGTGCCCGCGGAGACGGGAACGGTGTGCGGCGCCTCGGGCGGGCCCGCGACGTCGAGGGACGGCTTCAGGCTCTGCTGCACCGCGTCGTGCCAGCCGTGGTAGTGGCCTTCGAACTTCACGACGCGCTCGCGGCCGGTGAACGCCCGCGCCACGCGGATGGCGTGGTACGTCGCCTCCGTGCCCGCGCAGGTGAGGATGACCTTCTCCGCACTGGGGATGAGCTCGATGACCTTCTCGCACAGCGCGATCTCCGCCTCGTGCGGGAGGGCGAACAGCACGCCGCGGTCCATCACCTCGAGGACGGCCTCGCGGACCTCCGGGTGGTTCTGGCCGAGGACCGACGGGCCGAACGAGCCGTGGTAGTCGAGGTACTCGTTGCCGTCGAGATCCCAGAGCCGCGAGCCCGCCGCCTTGACGATCGTCAGCGGGTACGGCCGCCAGTAGCGCCCGCCGCCGATGACGCCCAGCGGCGCGCTGCGCTGCGCGCGCTCGTGGAACGCCGCCGACTTCGCGGTGCGGATCGTGAGGTCCTGGCGCTCGGCGACGCGTGCGTGATCCATGTCGAGCATCACGCGCCGTCCGCGCGGAGCGCTGCGGTGGCGGCGGCGTCGACCGTGCCCTCCTCGGTGAGCACCACGCCGTAGCGCTCGCGCGCGGCGTCCGGTGAGACGTAGCCGCCCCGCACGTCCCGGGCCACCCGCTCGGGATCGCGGGTCCGCGGGTCGCCCATGCCCCCGCCGCCGCCGGAGCGCACGACGAACGCGTCGCCCGCACGGAGATGGACGTTCGTGAACTTGCCGTCGGACTCCAGGCCGAGGTCGCGCATCGTCAGGCGCTTGCCCTCGCGTTCGACGGCGAACGCGTTGCTGTCGCCGTCCTCTCCGCCCAGCGTCCCCCACGGCGCGGACTTCCACCGGTCCAGGAACCCGCTGACGAGCGTGTCCGCGGTGCAGGTGAACACGCGCTCGTCGCCGACGCCGCCGCGCATGTGGCCTGGCCCCGCGGAGTCGGTGCGCAGCTCGCGCTTCTCGAAGCGCACCGGGTAGCGCGCCTCCCACACCTCGATCGACTCGTTGCCGCACATGGCCATGCTGTGCCACTGCGTCGTCAGGCCGTCGGCGTGCGCGCGGGCGCCTCCCCCGCCGCCGCCCAGGGCGTACC
>SYBY01000182.1 GCA_005788585.1 Actinomycetota bacterium
AATTCAGTCGGAGGTCAACCAGCTCGCGAGTGAGATCGAGCGGATCGGCAATCAGACGAACTTCAACGGGGTGTGCCTGCTGAACCAGGCCACGTCGGTGACGTTCCAGGTCGGCGCCAACGACGGCGAGTCGATCTCCGTGCCGACCATCTCGCTGACCGGCTCCCTCGGGACGGCGTGGTTCTCGCTGACGGCAGCGGGCGCCAGCGACATCTCCGAGATCGATGCCGCGATCAACGTGCTGAGCTCGCAGCGTGCGACGTTCGGCTCGGTGCAGAACCGGTTCGAGCACCTGCTGAACAGCCTCGGGGCGTACCACGAGAACCTGGTCAGCGCGGAGTCGCGGATCCGCGACCTCGACATGGCCGAGGGCATGGTCGACATGACCCGGTACCAGGTCCTCCAGCAGGCCGGCACGGCCATGCTGGCGCAGGCCAACCAGTCCAACCAGGGCGTGCTCTCGCTCCTCCAGGGGTAGGCACGATCGCCTGAGACCTCGGGCCGTCCTTCGGGGCGGCCCGTCGTCGTTCTAGGTGGTCGATGACCAGAGCTCGCCCGTGAGGATCCGCTCCTCGCGCACCCGGCCGGCCAGGCGCAGCTGCCACAGCTGCGCCTGCACCGCGGGCAGACCGAGCTCGCAGACCGCCGCGATCTCGACCGCCGCCATGCGCCGGTGCAGGGCCAGCGCGTCCGGCACCGAGGGCGGCGGCGCGGGGTGCTCGTCGCCGGCCAGCGCCAGCAGGGCGTCGCCATCGACGTCGTCGTAGATCCCGCCGTCGCCGATCAGGAAGCTCGGGAACGGCAGCCGGCCGGACGCGTTGTGGTGCTCGGGCCGGGTCTCGCGCGCGAACGCCATGTCCGCGGCGAACGCCTCCTCGACCTCCGGCGACACCACGTCGGCCGCGAACCGCTCGGCGTCCAGCCCGGGCACCGTGGCGGCGAGCGCGGTCAGCTGACCGGGCTCGTCGAGCCGCCGCCGG
Source organism: Actinomycetota bacterium (assembly GCA_005788585.1). The sequence goes on from SYBY01000182.1 coordinate 981, forward strand.
TCGCACATGAGCGCCTCCCGTGTGGCCCGCAGATACGGGCCATCGAGGCCCTGGAGCCCCGCCGCCTTCACGCCGCGCGAGGCGCCGAACGACGACCTCGGCGCGTCCTCGAGCCACACCCGCGGGTCGACCGGCATGCCGGACTGCGCCGCGGCGTCCAGCACATGCGCCATCGTCTCTGTCGGGCGGGTGAACTCCCGCGCCATGCCGCCCATCACGTAGCGCGTTCGCAGCCGGTTTCCGTAGGCGGCGCGCAGCCGGGAGAGGGCAGGTTCCGCGGCCCAGGAGAAGGGACACGCGGGGTCTGTGACGTAGGTGAGATGAACGTCGGCCACGAGGGCAGCACAATAGGCGCAGTGAGCAGCTCCGTCGGAACTCTTTTGAATGAGCGGTACCGCCTCGACGCCGAGGTGGGAACCGGCGGGATGTCGACCGTCTACCGGGCGTTCGACACGCTGCTCGAACGCCAGGTCGCGATCAAGCTCATGCACCGCGACATCGCGCGGCACGGCGACCAGCTCGAGCGGTTCCGTCGCGAGGCGCGCGCCGTCGCGCAGCTGAACCACCCGCACATCGTGCAGGTCATCGACGCGGGCGAGGACCAGAACACCCCGTACATCGTCCTCGAGTTCATCGACGGTGAGACGCTCAAGGACCGCATCCGGCGTATGGGCCGGCTGCCGATCAGCGAGGCCGTCGCGTACGCGATCGAGATCGGACGGGCACTCCAGGCCGCCCACGAGCGCCAGATCGTGCACCGCGACGTCAAGCCGCAGAACGTCCTCGTCGACGAGGAGGGCTCGGCCAAGGTCACGGACTTCGGCATCGCCCGCACGCTCGACCAGGAGGGCCTGACCGCGGACGGGCGGGTGCTCGGCACGACGGACTATGTCTCGCCGGAGCAGGCGCTCGGGCAGTCCGTCACCGGGCAGAGCGACGTGTACTCGCTCGGCGTCGTGCTGTTCGAGATGCTCACGGGCGACGTCCCGTTCAAGGGGGAGAACCAGGTCGCCGTCGCGATGAAGCACGTGCGCGAGGAGCTGCCCGACGTCCAGCTGCGCCGCCCCGAGGTCTCCGCCGCGCTGGCTGCGGTGCTCGACCGCGCGACCGAGAAGGACCTCGACGCGCGCTATCCCAGCGCCGGCGCGTTCATCGCGGACCTCGAGGACGCGCTGTCGATCGAGACCGCCCGCTCGGGTCAGGCGACGGGCGAGGCCACGGCGATCATCCGCACGCTGCCCAAGCGCGCACGGCGGCGACTGCCGTGGCGCACGCGCACCGGGATCGGCCTCCTCCTTGCCCTCGCGCTCGGCGGCCTCGCCCTCGTGATGATCCTCGTGGTCTTCGCTGCCGACAACGCGGAACGCGGAACGGGAGCGCAGCGCAGCCCCACTCCCGCCCCGCCGTCCCTCGAGGAGGTGCCGCTGGGCCAGCGCGCCGCCAGCGACTTCGACCCCGCCGGAGACAACCGCGAGCACGAGGACGAGACGAGCTTCGTCCTGGACGGCAACAAGGCGACGACCTGGTCGACGGAGACCTACGCCGCGGGCGAGCTGCAGAAGGACGGCGTCGGGATCATCGTCGACGCCAAGCCCGACGTCGCCGCCGCGCAGATCCAGATCACCACGCCGACGCCCGGATGGAGCGCCGACATCTACGTCGCGCCGAACGGCGACAAGCCGCGCACGACGCCGCCGGCCGGCTGGGAGCGGGTGGGCTCGGTCGCCGACGCGGGTCGCACGGAGACGGTGGACCTCGACACCGCCGGAAACCGCTTCCGCTACTACCTCGTCTGGATCACGAAGCTCCCCGCCGACGAGCAGAAGGTCGAGATCTCGGAGATCGTCCTCCGTCAGCGGACGAACTGAAATCGCGTAAATCCCCGTAGTTGCGCATTACTCTGCCCCGGCGAGAAATGCTTGACATGGACGGATGTTCGGGTG
>SYBY01000024.1 GCA_005788585.1 Actinomycetota bacterium
ACCGGGGGACATTTCAGGAGGCTGGTCCTGAGCAACCCCGCCGGCGAGGCGAGCTCAGGATGAGATCAGAGCGCCGGACACGCTCGTAGACACCACCCTCGGTGCGGTCGCGGACGCGGGTTCGATTCCCGCCGTCTCCACCAAACTGCAAAGTGCAAACCCCGGCCCGAAAAAGAAGAAGGGCCGGGGTTTGTGCCTTCTAGCGCGTCTTCTCCGCCCCCTGTGGGGCTTGTGACGGCCGTTTTGCCGCACAGGGGCCGTGGCCCAAGGGGCGCATGCCAGGCTGCGACGGCGGCGTACGTTGGCGTCAGTTTGAATCGTCCTGGGTCTGATGGAGGGTCTGGCCCTTGTTTCAGATGAGCGTCTTGTCACGCTGTCGGGCAGCGTAGAAGTTGTGCTCGAACTCGGTGGGTGGGATGTCGCCGAGGTAGCCGTGTAGGCGCTGGGTGTTGTGCCCGTGCACCCAGCCGAGCGTGGCGAGCTCGACGTCTTCGATGGTCTTCCAGGGGCCGGTGCGGGCGGGGCCGCGGATCAGCTCGGTCTTGTGGAGGCCCATGACGGTCTCGGCCAGCGCGTTGTCGGACGAGTCGCCGACGGTGCCGACCGAGGGGACCGCGCCGATCTCCGCGAGCCGCTCGCCGTAGCGAATGGACGTGAACTGCGACCCGGCGTCGCTGTGACAACGCAGATCGTTGTGGAAGAGCCCGCGGTTCCATCGGGCCATCTCGATCGCGTCGAGGACCATCGGCGTGCGCATGTGTCCCGCGACGCGCCAGCCGACGATCATCCGGCTGAACGCGTCGACGATGAAGCAGGCGTAGGCCACGCCGGCCCACGTGGGCGCGAACGTGAGGTCGGTCACCCACAGCCGATTCGGCTCGTCGGCCCGGAACTGGCGCTTGACGAGGTCAGGGTGCCGGCCCGCGCTCGAGTCGCGGCGCGTGGTGCGGACCCGTTTGCTGCGTCGGGCACCCTGGATGCCGGCTTGTCGCATCAGCCGTGCGGTCTGGTCGCGGCCGATGTCGATGCCGTCGCGCCTGGCCGCTTTCCACAGCTTCCGTGATCCGTAGACCTCATAGTTGTCGGTCCAGAGCTTCGTCAGTCGCGGGATGAGCTCGGCGTCACGCATCGCCCGTCGCGACGGAGGCCGAGATCTCGCCGCGTAGTAGGTGCTCGGAGCCACCTGCAGCACCCTGCAGATGGACTCGACCCCGAGCCTCCGGCCGGCCACGACGTCGTCCTTGTTGGCTTCGATGAACGCCACTACCTGCGCTGCTGGCGGTCGAGTTCCGCCCCGAAGCAAACCGCTGCGCGCTTGAGGATCTCGTTCGCGCGACGCAGCTCGCGGACCTCCTGCTCGAGATCCTTCACCCGCGAGGCCTCATCGGTCGTCACGCCGGGCGCGACGCCCTCATCGACGTCGGCCTGCTTGACCCACGTGCGGACCGACTCGGTGCCGTAGCCAAGCTGCCGCGCGACACGCTTGACCGCGCCATGCGTCATTCCCGTCTCGGCCTCAGCGCGCGGACCATCCGCACCGCCGCCTGCTTCTCCTCATCCGAAGACCGACGCGTCGTCGGCTTACCTGCTGTGCGCTCCTGGGGCATGAACCTCTGTCCTTGATTCTCCAAGGCCAGAACTCTCCACGCATCCCAGGACGATTCATTCTGACTGGTCTGCGGTGTCTTGGTCTTGACTGTTCGTGCCATCGCGGCGCGAGGGTGCCTGTGGCTCGAACTCTGCGCGGTCTAGGGTCCGACTATGGACCTGCGCCCTGGTAAGCGAGTTCGCCCCAGTCGACCGGTGGAGAAGGCTGCGCTTCGTGCAGTGACCGCGATCTTTGAAGACGCGAACATGATCGTCCAGTCGATCGACGGGGCCAACGACATTGGCAAGGATCTGTATGTCGATCTGACCGACGGCCGGCGCGTAACCGGAGCGACAATCGCTGTTCAGGTCAAGGGAGGTCTCTCGTATCGGCGGGGTGACGCCTACGTCATCCCGTTCTCTGTCGATGACAAGGAGTTGTGGGCGACCAGTTCAGTCCCGATCTACGGCATCGTCTTCGATCCCGAGAGCGGTTCCCTGCACTGGACGAACCTGACTGCCTTCGCGCGTGGCGACACTAGTCCCGATAGCGGAGCGGTTCGAGTGTTGAAGCGAGCGATCCTGACGCCGGAGTCGTTGCCCGAGTTCGTCCGAGAGGTGTCTGCCTACCTCCAGGGAATCGGCTCGGTGTCCTTGCTTGACCTCGCACACTCTGACCCGGACCGGCAACTCTCGGCCGTCGCTGACGTCTTCGGTCTGGGTCGCAACGATGTGCGTCCTCTACTGCTTCTCCGCGACGCTTTGCACCGGATAGAAGGGGGCGCGTTGAACTTGGCCATCCGGGTGTTTGCGCGCGTAGTGTGGCATGGGGACCTCTACTACCAGCCCGAAACGGCCATCGCTGAGTCAGTCAGGCGTGAGGTCATTCCGGCGCTCGACTGGCCCTACGAGGAGGTTTGCCGACTGCTCGCCCATCCCGAACTCGAAGAGTGGCAGCGCGGCGGGCTTGGTCAGGACGTCGCCGCGGTCGTCGGGGTGTTCTCGCCCTCAGGGCTGCCCACAGTGCTCGAAAGGGTCGTCATCGAGGCTCCACGTGAGGCCGCGTGGCCAGCACTCCTCCTGATCGTCTCGGATGCCTACGAAGAGGGACTCGGTGCATGGGACCGGCTCGTTCCGAAGTCTCGATCTCTCGCGGAGGATCCAGACGCATGGGAGTTGCGAGACATGCTGGTCGACCAAGGTGCAGCCACGATCTGGTGACCGCTTGCATCCACGGCATGATGCCCGAGTCCGCCGCTCGGTTTATTACGCTTGCGCTTGCCCAAACGTGTGTTCGGGCGCAGACTAGAAGCATAAGAGGAGTCCTAGAGCGTGGCCGTAGTGCTGGAGCCAACAAGCGCGGACATCGGTCGTGCTCAGAATGAAGAGTCGAACCTCGGCTATCAGCGGGCCGCCCGATACCTGTACGGGCTCGGCAAGCGGGCGAGGTTCTTCGGGTGGGGCCTGTCGATCATGCTGGCGCTCGCCGCTCCTGTTGTCTTGCTGCTTGCTCCAGATGCTGGACCTGCGCTCGGCGCGGTCGCGGGCTTGTGGGTGTTTGTCTCGCGGGGCGTTCTAGAGCCCTACCGCAAAGGGCGGCAGCTGCGAGGAGCCCGTGCGCAAGAGCGCTTCGACTGTGCGGTCCTCGGTCTACCGTGGAACCACGCCCTTGTTGAAGCTCCGGCTGATGAAGACCTTCATCGCGCCAGCTTGAAGCTCAGGAACGGCGATGGGATTCGAGACTGGTACCCCGTGCCAGCTCGGGTCGAGTGGCCCACCAGCGTTCTGATCTGTCTTCGGGCCAATGCTGTCTGGTCGCGCCGTCAGCACTCGACGTTCGCCATTGTTCTATTGCTCGCGGCGGCCGGCTGGTGTGCCGTCGGGCTAGGCGTCGCGGTTGTTGCGTCGGCTGAATTGAGCGCGTATCTCACAACGATTCTGCTGCCATCGCTCCCGGCCGGACTCGACGCTGTCGAGTTCTCCGGACGCCACACTGAAGTCGCCCAACGGAAGCAGGAACTCGAGACGGAAGTATGCGCACTGCTGGACGGCAACCCGAACGCTCAGCAACTCCGTGACCTCCAGGATCAGGTGTATCTGTTGCGCGTAGATGAGCCGCTTGTCCCGGACCTCTTCTATCGACTAGTTCGCGACTCCTACGAAGAGGACATGCACTTCGCGGCTACTCGTGTAGCGGGGAAGGATCGATCATGAGGAGGACCGTCAACGATGCGTTCAGCGTCTTCCTCTCAAGGCTCGTGCCGACCGACGCACAGCGCGCGGCAGGAGCGAAGCATCGCGCAACCGTGAAGTCAGCCCTCGAGAAGTCGCTCGACGTCAGCACGTTCTACGAAACGGGTTCCTTCTCACACGGCACCGGTGTGCGCGGGTACAGCGATATCGACGCACTTGTGAGTCTTCGCGGCGGCCGGCCAGGCTCGTCGTATACCGCGCTTTCATGGGTCAAGTCGGCGCTCGAGGCACGATTCCCTCTGACCATCGTCCGCATCAGCAGGCCCGCGGTGGTTGTGGAGTTCGGCGGCGGGTATGAAACGTGGGAGATCATCCCCGGATTCATGACAAGCCGAGGCGGCCAGGGCCAGTTCGTCTACGACGTGCCCGGCGCGGCCACAGGCTCGTGGATGGACTCCGCTCCGAAAGAGCACCTCGCCTACGTCAACAGCTGCAACAAGAAGCCCACCAAGGGCAACGCGAAGAGCCTGACGAGGCTCATCAAGGCGTGGAAGTACTACTGCAACGTGCCGATCTCGTCGTTTTACCTTGAGATGCGGTGCGCCCAGTACGTCAAAGGGCTCGACACCTACGTGCATGTCTGGGATGTCTGCCTCGTTCTCGAGAAGCTCAACCGTCTCCAACTGGCTGCCATGAATGACCCGAGTGGCGCAACAGGTCGGATCTATGCGTGCTCCAGCGACAGTACGGCGCAGGTCGCGCTCTCAAAGCTCAACACGGCGGCCACGCGTGCTCGAAAGGCGCTTGACGCGTATCAAGACGACAAGTTCGATGACGCGTTCTACTACCTCGATCTTCTCTTCAACGGGCGCTTTCCGGCGCAGTACGTGTAGGACTCCCGATGATGCCTGGTTCACACGAGGAGGCGAGCCGCGCCGCAGAGCGGATTCAAGAGCTGTGCCACACCGGCCGTCCTGAGGAGGCGCTTGAGCTCGCGCGGAGTCTCACGGCGGACAGGAACGACGTTGACCTTGTACTGGCTCTGACCGAGATCGACGCAGGCGAAGCCTTGGGTGACCGTGCTGTTGTTGCAAGCGGCGTCTCTCGGCTTGCGACGCTGAGCGAGCAACACGACAGCCCGGGGCTCGCCTACAACCGGGCGAATGGGCTTCTGGTTCTGTGGCAGCTCGGGGTCAGGGATGTCGGCTTCGCGAGGGCCGTCGCTTCATACCGAGCGGAGCTCCAGCAGGCGCGTGATCTCTACTCGGCCACCGGCGCCAACCCGGACGCCGATCCAGAGACCCGCTGTCAGGCGCTAGTGAACCTAGGCAACTCGATGGACGGGGTCGGCCGCCACATCGACGCGATCCGTGCCTACGACGCAGCGTTGCGGATCGACTCCGATTTCGCGATGGCTCACGGCAACCGCGGGTTGACGTTTCTGCATCGTGCTGGCGTCGATACAAAGCACCGCCATGCACTTGCTTGTGAGGCGGTCGGGTCCTTGGATGCTGCGCTTGCAAGGCCGGATGATGTCCTTGCTCGGGGCGGACCCGGTGCACTCGAGCGGTTCCGCTCCGAGAGAGCAATGATCGAGGGCACGCCAGTCCACAGCCACGATCCTGCATCGATGGGGGACGCCTACCTGGACTGGTGCTTGAGACACGAGTTCTTCCTGCACTCCTCGCATGGCTGCATAGGCCCCACGACAGAGGTGCTCGATTCGTTGAGTCTCGGCGGCATGGTTGTTGGCGTCGACGACCAATCTCAGCAGCGATTGCGGACTCTCCAGGACGCTCTCAATGCGCTGCTCCGGGACTACATCGCCGCGCGCTACTTGGCATGGATGTCTTTGGAACCTGACGCCCCAGCGCGGCAACACGCCGCAGATCTCAGTGTCCGCTCGTCGTTCTACGACACCCTCACGTACGGTCGCTGGGGAGTGGGCACTGGCTTGGCTGTCACTGCCCTGTCTGCAGCCACCAACCTCCTCGACAAGGTCGCGAGTGTGGTGCATCTATACCTCGACACGGGACGAAATCCCAGCGGCGTGTACTTCCGCCGCTTCTATCTGCAGCCTGCGAAGAAGAAGCAGCCGGCGGAGCCCAATCCAGCTGTTTCGGCAGAACTCGAAGAACGTAACTTCGGGCTGCTCGCCTTGTGTGATCTTGCGGGTGAACTCGAGCGACCAACGCCTCTGAATGAACTGCTCTCGCGACGACACGCGGCTACGCATCGCGCGGTGGCTGTCCACGAGATGCTCCTCGACGAAGTTGAGGAGCAGGACTGGGTCGATCGCGTCGAAGCCTCCGAACTCCGCGAGGCGGTACTGGAGCAGCTGGCACGCGGACGCGCCGCTTTGCTGTACCTAGCGGACATGATCAACCAGAGGGAGCTTCGATCGAAGCCCGATGGCCCAATCGTCGCAATGCCATCGTGGCCAGCAGTGCCCGAGAGTAACGACCTCTGGTAGGCAGGCTCGGGTTGACGATCCGGGCCGCTAGTTCCTGCCGTCACTGACTCGCCGCCAGCGGCGAGCCTGGCCATAGGAAGACTTTTCGGTCCTGGCGCTGTGCCGTTGATCTACTAGCGCTTTACAAAGCATCAACCCGCGCTTGACGGTTTGTTGTTCGTCCCCCTTGGTCCACTCTGAGCCCCCGGTCCGCCGGGGGCTCCGCCGTGCCGGGCCACCGGCTCGGCCTCTGGGCAGTCTCATTCCGCGGAGCGCTCACGTCCTTCGGAAGACCGCCCGGTAGCGCGGCGGCGCGCCCGGAGAGCCCACAACGTCGACCTGTTCGGCGGCCAGCCCGGCCGTCCCGAAGGCGTCGATCTCCGCCCGTGCGAGCGGCCACGGCGGACCGTCCGGGATCTGAGCGTCGTCGACCCTCGCCGTCGCGACCACGATGAGGGTGCCCCCGGGCGCGACGGTGCCGGCGATCGCGGCGATCGCTGCCTCGTGCACGGCGATCGGCGTGGACTGCACGGTGAGCACCTCCACGACGAGGTCGAACGCGCGACTCCACGCCGCCGGCAGCGCGAGCAGGTCGGCGACGCCGTAGTCGACGGTCGAGCCGGGGAACCGCCGCCTGGCCATCGCGACCGCCGACGGGGAGACGTCGAAGGCGACGACGTCGAAGCCGAGCCCCGCGACGAACTCTGCGTCGTCGCCGGTGCCGCTGCCGACCACGAGCGCGCGGCGGCCGGCGCCGCGCAGGCCCTCGGTCCACGCGGCGAGCAGCGGGTGCGCCTCGCCGCGATGCCACGGCAGCGCGCCGTCGCCCGCGGCGGCGGCGTCGTACATGCGCTCGAACATGGCGGGGAGGTCGGGGTCGGGCATCGGGGTCATCGGGTCCGGGCGAAGCATCGCATCCGCAGCCAGCGGTCACCTCGACGCGAAACCCCCGATAGTTGTCGGTTTCGCGTCGAGGATGCGCCTGGCCGCGATGAGTTTCCAGCGTCACTCGAGTCAGGACTGCCGATGCCACACGTGATCTATGAGATGGGCGTCTCGGCCGACGGCTACATCGCCGGGCCAGACGGGACGTTCGACTGGGCGACGCCCGACGAGGAGCTCCACCGCTTCCACAACGAGCAGGCGCGTACGCTCGCCGGCCACCTGCTGGGCCGCCGTCTGTACGAGACGATGGTCTACTGGGAGACCGCCGACGACCCCTCAGACACCTCACGCGAGTTCGCGGCGATCTGGCAGGCGCTCCCGAAGGTGGTGTTCTCGCGCACGCTCGACGCGATCGTGGGGGCGAACACGAAACTCGCGCGCGGTGACCTGCGCACCGAACTGGCCGCGCTCCAGGAATCGGTGCAGGGCGACGTCGCGGTGGGAGGCGCCGGTCTCGCCGCCGAGGCCGCCCGTCTGGACCTGATCGACGAGTACCGGCTCTTCGTCTACCCGGTGGCGGTCGGCGGCGGTGTCCCGTTCTTTCCTCACGGGCACCGGGTGGACATGGACCTCGTCGAGACCCGCACGTTCAGCTCGCGCGTCGTCTACCTGCGGTGTCGGGCGGCCGGCCGATGCTGATCTGCTCGATGGGCGTGTCGGTGGACGGCTTCATCGCCGACCGTGACGGTGACTTCCTCTGGACCGCGCCCATCGACGAACTGTTCGCGTTCCACGTGCAGGAGGTGGGCAAGCTCGGCGGCTACCTGCTGGGCCGCCGGCTCTACGAGGCGATGCTCGTCTGGGAGACGGATCCGTCGATGCGGGACACCGAGGCCAAGGCCACGTTCGCCGACATCTGGTGCGCGCTGCCGAAGGTCGTCTTCAGTCGCACGCTCGACAGCGTCCAGGGCAACGCCCGGCTTGCCTCGGCACCACTGGCCGACGAGGTCGCTGCGGCGCTCGACGCCACGGACAAGGACGTGTCGATCGGCGGCGCCGGCCTGGCGACGCAAGCGTTCGAGCTGGGCCTGCTCGAGGAGCTGCGCATGTTCCGCTATCCGGTGGTTGTCGGGGGTGGCACGCCGTACCTTCCGCCCGTCACGGAAACCGTTCCGCTGGACCTGATGGAGACCAGGACGTTTGGTGAGCGTGTGATCTATGAGCGTTATCGCCGCACCCGTCGCGGCTGATCCCGGCACCGCCCACGTCAACGAGTGGCGAGAAACGCCGCCTCCGCCCGTCCCAGCTCCGTCACCGGCGGTCCACCATGCAGGTACTCCGCCGCGATCGCGCCCCAGTTCGCCCCGGCCCGCAGCTGGCTCAGCGTCACGGCGACGATGCCGTGCATCCGCCGGATCAGCAGCGACTCCGGCGGGAGCGTGAACTGGTTGACCTGGAACTTGGAGGCGGCGCGTGCTTCCGCGTCGGGACGCTCGCGCCCGCGGTGGTCGCGGCTGTCCTCCGGGGAGAACCGGCGCTTGCCGGGCCGGGCGTACCAGCCGATCGCCATGCGCATGACCCGCAGCGCCCAGTCGGGATCGACGACCGCTGCACGATCTGCCGGGAGGTACTCGCCGGAGATCAGCGCGGCCTTCACCGCGGCCGGGTCGTCGTCGCGCACCGCCGCGTTGATGGCACGCTCGGCCGCCACGCGCTCCGGGCTCAGGTCGCGCAGCAGGCCGAAGTCCAGGAAGCAGACGCGGCCGTCGGCGCACAGCAGGTAGTTGCCCGGGTGCGGGTCGCCGAGCGCGATCCGGTCGCGGTACAGCAGCCCGAGGAAGAAGCGGAAGACGATCTCGCCGTATCGGTCGCGGGTGGCCTCGTCGTCGCGGCGGACCTCTTCGAAGCGCTCGCCCTCGACGTACTCAGAGACCAGCACGCGGCGGGTCGACAGGTCCGTGTGGACGTGTGGCACCCGCGCGAACGGATGCCCGCGCAGGAGCCGCTCGATGCGGCGCTGGTTCTGCGCCTCCAGCTCGTAGTCGAGCTCCTCGCCGATGCGCTCGCGCAGCTCGGTGGCGAGCGCCTTGCCGTCGAGCCCGGGCGCCAGGCGCTTGACGAGCGGGAGCAGCATCGTCGCGTTGCGCAGGTCGGTGTCTACCGCCTCGGCGACGCCTGGGTACTGGATCTTCACGACCACGTCCGCGCCGTCGAGCGTGGTCGCCCTGTGGACCTGCCCGATCGACGCGGCGGCGAACGCGCGCTCGTCGAAGTCGGAGAAGATCCGCGACAGCGGCCCGCCGAACTCCTGGCGCATGAGCTTCTCGAGGTCGCCGAACGGGACCGGCGGCACGTCGTCGCGTAGGGCGGCGAGCTTGCGCTGCAGCTCGTCCTGCTGATCCTCCGGGAGGCCGTCGAACTCGATCATCGACAGCATCTGGCCGACCTTCATCGCGGCGCCGCGCATCTGGCCGAGCTGGTCGACGAGCTGCCCGACCAGCGCGGCGGTCCGGTCGTTCTGCGCGGCCTCGGCGCGCTCGGGGGTGCGGACGCGGTTGGCGGTCCGCATCCCGGCCCAGCGCAGGCCCTGACCGGCGACCAGCCCGCCGACCCGCGCCGTGCGTGCCACCCGGCCGGTGGGCAGCTTGCCCGCGTCGGGGGCCAGGTCGTCCTCGGGCTCCACGCTCACCCGTCCAACGTACAGAGCGGGAGGTTTCGGCCCGATGCGGCGGGCTCAGCGTGCGGGCGTCGGCACGCGCCGCGTGGCCAGCTCCTCCACCGCCCGCGCGGCGGCCACCGGCCCGCCGGCCTGCGCGAACGCCGCAGCGATCCGCTCCGCGCCGGGTCGGCACGCCATCGCTGCGCGCGTCGCGTTGCGCAGGCGCGTCGCGGTCAGCTTGCTCGCCGGCAGCCGTGTGCCGGCCCCTGAGACCTCGACGCGCCGCGCCACCTCCAGCTGGTCGCGGCCGAAGGGCACCGCACACACCGGCACACCACGCGCGATCGCCTTCTGCGTCGCGCCCATCCCGCCGTGGGTGATCGCGCACGCCGCGCGGTCGAGCAGCGCGGCGTGGGGGACGAACGGCAGGACCCGCGCGTTGGCGGGGACGTCCAGCGACGAGCCGTCGACGGCGGGCAGCGTCGCGACGACCTCGACCGGCTCGTCGGCGAGCGCGTCGAGTGCGGTGCGCACGAGCCGCCCGTCGTCCTGGAACTCCGACGATGTCGTGACGAGTACGAGCGGCCGTTCGATCTCGTCCAGCCACGCGGGCGGGGTGGCCGGCGGATCCCACGCGCACGGTCCGATGAGGCGCACGTTCGGCGGCCAGTCGCGCCGCGGGTACTCGAACGGCTCGGCGGTCATGTACAGCAGCAGCGGTGGGCGGGTGAACATCGTCGTCGCGTTGATGGGCCCGAGGCCGAGGCCGGCGCGGACCTCGTTGAGCCGGCTGACGATGACCCGTTCGACCGTGCCGAAGACGAGCGGGCGCAGTGCCCGGTCGCGTGCGCGCCCCAGGGGTCCGCGTGCGGGCGGGAGGCCGGGCCCGAACGGCGGGGCGTCGCGGGAGGGCAGCGGCAGGGGGTAGGGGCAGAACGCCGCCCACGGGCCGCCCCACGCTTCAGCGGCGGCCATGGCGCCCCAGCACTGGATGTCGACGATCACGAGGTCGGGCTGCTCGGCGGCGATGGCGGCCTGCAGGTCGGGGGCGTCGTGCTCGGCTCGTGCGCAGAAGGTCTGGACTGCTCGGCGCAGCGCGGCCTGCGGCTTGCGTTCCTGCCAGTCCTCGTGGGGGATGGCTTCGATCGCGGGGGCGATGGCCTCAGCCGCGAACCCGCGGTCGTGCATCAGCTCGACCTCGGAGGCGAGGGTGCGCACGGTGACGGCGTGGCCGGCGCGGTGCAGCTCGTCGAGGATCGGCGTCAGCGGGAACAGGTGCCCGCGCGCCGGGGAGGTGTAGGCGAGGATGCGGGTCATGCGAGCCGCTCGGCGAGCTCGAGGATCGCGGTCTCGGTCTGACGGCGGCTGAGCGCCCGGTCTCGCCGCAGGAGCTTCCAGACGAGCACGTCGGTCACGGCGATGCACTGCGCCAGGCGGCGGGCGCGCGCGGCGCCACGGAGCGACGACAGCGCCGGCGCGAACGCGCGCTCGCACCACGCGGCGTGGTAGGCACGACCGCGGTCGGCGATCTCGGCGAGCGCGGGGTTCGACGCCTCGGCGGCCAGCAGGCGCACGACCGCGTCGCCGACCCGCTCGTAGTGATCGACCAGGCCGCGGATGGCCCCGCCGAGGTCGTCGGCCACGCCGGGGTCGCGCTCGGCTTCGATCCGGGTGGCCTCGCGCTCGCCGGCGGCCGCGAACAGCCCCTCGCGACTGCCGAACCGGCGCAGCACCGTCTGCTTCGTCACGCCGGAGCGGCGCGCGACCTCCGCGACGGAGACCTGGTCGGTGGGCTGCTCCCAGAAGACCTCGATCGCGGCGTCCATGATCCGCTCGGCGGTCTCCTGCGCGGCCTCCGCGCGGGCGGTCATGCGATAGGGGCGCTTGGCCGTCGCCATATTCATGTGACGGAAGGTAACGCGAATATGTCCGGGTGGCAACTACGCGGCGACGCGCCGGCGGCACTGCCGGCCGAGCACGAGCGTCCCCGCAGCCGCGCGCACGTCCGGGCGCACGGCGCGTAGCGGCACGGGGAAGCGCACCGCCCGCGCGGGTATCCGGCCGACCGGCCGATGGGCGGGCGGGGCGGTGATGAGCGTCGGCGTCACGCCCCGTCCTTCGCCATCGACCTCCGCGCGCCTGCCTGGGTCAGCCCTCCAGCACCTCCCCGAGGAGGTCCAGGCACGTGGTCCAGCCACCCCGGTGCGAGCGCACCGCCTCCTCGTCCCACAGCCCGCTGTGCCGGAAGCGCACCGTCGTCGCGCCGTCGATCTCCTCGAAGTCGATCTCGATGAGCATGCGGGTGGGCTGGTCGTCCCAGAGCCACGTGAACGACAGGCGGCGCGGTGGGTCGATCTCGGTGTACAGACCGCCGCCGCCGTAATCCTCGCCGGTCTCCGGGTTGTGCATGACGACGCGGACGGCGCCCCCGACGCGCAGGTCCACGCTGGCCTCGGGGGTCACGAAGTTCCGCTGGCCGCGAAACCAGCGGCGCAGCACCTCCTCGCTCGTCCACGCGTCGAAGACCGCCTGGGCCGGCGCGTCGTAGGTGCGCTCCAGGTGGAGGGTGAGGTCCTCGCTCATGCGCCGGGCCCCCGGTGGCGCCGGAGGTGCACCGACATCCACACGCGCGCGAGCGCGAGGGCCGTTCCCGCGCCCGCCACCGCGGGGAGCAGTTCTTCGACCGGCACGCCACCGACGTGCGCGATCACGCCGCGCCGCCCGACGCCACCCGGGAGTGCTCCATGGACTGGGCGAGCTTCTCGTCGAGCTGGCCCTCCCACGGGTCGGTCTGCAGGTGGTACTCGTCGTGGCGGTTCCACCAGGCATACGGCGGGCTCTGCGGGTAGCCCTCCGGCGAGTCCTCCCACTCCTCCTGCCGGCCGCGCGCGGTGCGGTCGAGGTAGCTCCAGGTGCTGCCGAGCGCCTCGTCGCCGCGGTCATGGACGTAGTACGTGCGCAGGACCTGGTCGCCGTCGCGCAGGAACACGTTCGTGCCGTGCCAGTCGTCGACGCCGAAGTCCTTGTCCCAGTCGTCGGTGATCGTGTACCACGGGATCTGCCAGCCCATCTTGGTCTTCAGGCGCGCGATGTCGTCCTGCGGCGCGCGCGACGCGAACGCCAGCGTGGTGCCACGCGCGTTGAGGTGCACGGGGTGGGCGGTCTGGTCGGCCATCATCGAGCAGCCGACGCATCCCGTCTCCGGGAAGTTCGCGACGCCCGGCTGGAAGAAGAACCGGTAGATGATGAGCTGGTGGCGGCCCTCGAACATGTCGAGGAGGCTGAGCGGTCCGTCCGGGCCCTCGAACCTGTACTCGCGCTCGACGAGCATGCGCGGCATGCGGCGGCGGTCGGCGGCCAGCGCGTCGCGCGCACGGGTGAGCTCCTTCTCCTTGACGAGGAGCTCGAGCCGGGCGGCCTCCCACTCCTGGGGTGTGACGATGGGCGGGGTCTTCATGGTGAGGACTGCTCCTTGAGGTAGTCGTCGACGACGTCGAACAGGCGGGTCCACAGGACGCGCTGCTCGTCCATCCAGTCCGCGGCCTCGCTGAGAACGGCGGGCTCCAGCGCGAGGCGATGCGTGCGGCCGTGCACCTCGCGCGTGATCACGCCCGTCTCCTCCAGCACCTTCAGGTGCTTGGTGATGGCGGGCTTGGAGACCCCGAACCCGCCGGTGGCGTCGCCGACCGTCGCCGGGCCTTCGGCCAGGCGCTCGACGATGCCGCGGCGGATCGGGTGTGCGAGCGCCCGGAACGGATCGTTAACCATATGGTGAACAATAGCATGCGGTGCGATGCTCCCGCCCATGGACGAGAACGCTGCGACGCGCATGGCGGTGTCGGTCGGCATCGCGACCGGCGTCATCGGCGCCGTGCTGCTCGTGGCTCCCCGCCGCGTCGGGGAGATGGCGGGCGTCGACGACGACACGCTGCTGCGCGCGATGGGCATCGCCGACCTGACGCTCGTCCCCGGGCTGCTGGCCGGGCGCCGGCGCTGGCCGTGGATGGCCGCGCGTGCCTGCCTGAACCTCGCGATGGCCGCGCGGCTGGCGCAGGAGTCCGCTCCGCAGGCCCGGGCGGTCGCGGCCGCCCTCGTCGGCGTCACGGCGGTGGACGGGCGGGCCGCGGCCGTGCTCCGCGCGGGCGGCGCCTGACTTCCGTGGCCGACCAGGTCCCCGCCGTCGGCAACGTGCTCGCGACGATCGAGCGGCGCGACTGGGACCGGCTGCGCGCCCTGCTGCACCCCGACGTGCACTGGACGACAGCCATCGAGGAGCACCTGCACGGCCCGGACGCGGTCGTCACCCTGCTGCAGCACGACCCACCACCCGCGCCCCCGGCGTACCACGAGCTGCGCGACGGGCTGGTCGTGCGCTGGATCGACACCCCGGGCTGACCCCTCTCGGCGTGCAGCAGGCGGTTTCCTCATCCGCCGACGCGGTACGTGATGTGCGTCGCCGCCGCCGAACCGCTCGTCGCAAGCACCTCGAGCCTCACGTCGGGGCCCACGCCCGCGAACAGCCGCGCGCCGTCGCCCAGCACGACCGGGGCGATGTGCAGCACCAGCTCGTCGATCACGCCCGCCGCGAGGTACTGGTTCACGCACGACGCGCCGCCGGCGATCATCACATCGCGGTCGCCCGCGGCCTCGCGCGCCGACGCCAGCGCGGCCTCGATCCCGTCGGTGACGAAGAAGAACGTCGTGCCGCCGTCCATCTCCACGGGATCGCGCGGGTGGTGTGTCAGCACGAACACGGGACAGTGGTACGGCGGGTCGTCACCCCACCAGCCGCGCCAGTCGCCCGACCACGGGCCATGGCCGCCCCCGAACATGTTGCGACCCATGATGTAGGCGCCGACCCCGTCGAGCATCGAGTCGGCGAGCGCCCGGTCGACCTCCTCGGCCGACTGGAACATCCAGTGGTGCAGCGCCTCGCCGCCAACGCCGAGGGGTTCGTCGAGGCTCTGGTCCGGCCCGGCGACGAAGCCGTCGGCGGACATGGTGATCTGGCAGGTGACGCGGGTCATGCACAGACAGACCGGCGCGCCGCCCGGAACTCATCGCGGCGCTACACGGCGGGCTGGACCGGCACGCGCGACCGCGGGGTGGGGGTGCTCGGCGCCGTCGAGGGGGACGGCGCAGCCCGAGGGGGAGTGGGCGCGCAACCGAGCCGGACCAGACTCCACCCTGCGAGTCCGAGCAGGCTCAGCACGGCGCCGAGCACGATGAGCTGCGCGGCGAGCGTCGCGCCCGCGGGCACGTCCTCCTTGGCTTCGCGCTGCAGCAGTTGCTTCTCCACGACGAGCGGCCGGGTGAACGCCGCCGGTGCGGCGACCTCATCGGCAGGAATTGCCTCGTCGCGGGGAAGGAAGACGGGCATGCCGGCCATGGTCGTCCCGCGGTGCAGGCGGATGGACGACTTCCACGTGCCGTGGACCGGCATCGCGGCGGTCTGCCAGACGTCGGGTGCGATCTCGCGCAGCTCGTCGGTGCGCAGCGGCTCGCCGCCCTGGTAGGAGATCGACCGCAGCCAGTCGGCGTCGCGAGCGGCCTCGGGGGGATCGAAGCGGACGGTCGCGACGACCTCGCGGTTCGGCGCGGGGCGGACGTCCTCGAGCGTCACGCTGACCTGGGCGGGCGGCGCGTCGGTCGGCCGTAGCCCGGCGAGCACGACGCCGATGACCGCCACCGCCGCCACCGCGGAGAGCTGGAATCCCCGCGACCCGATCAGCGACGTCTCCTGGCGCAGCCCCGCGGCGATGAACACGCCCAGCAGCCCGCTGGCCGCCGCCACCGGCAGCGATACCGCGATCGCCGCCGGCAGGATGTGGGCCGGCCACGCGATCGGCATCCACACCTGCGACCACCCGAACTCGGCGAGGACCCCGACGGACCCCACCAGCGCGCCCGCGACCAGGCCGAAGGCGACGGGCCGGCGGCGCGCGCCGACCGTGACCGCGGCGAGCTCGACGAGCCCGGCCTCCACGAGGTACGGCGGGAAGTGCGCCACCGACTGGCCGAAGACCGGGCCGACGATGACGGTGTACGCAGACCGCGCCGTGAGGTAGAACCCGAGCGCCCACACGAGCGCCACCCGGCCGCCGACGATGCGCGTCACGACCAGGGCCAGCGCCGCGGCGCCCGCGATGATCACCGGGTGGTAGAGCAGGCGGAACTGCGGGACGCCGTAGTCGAACTCGCCCTGGAAGATGGTCAGGCCGAGCAGGAAGCCGCCGCCCGCGAGGCCCGCCTGGACCTCGGGGCGCGCCAGCACGCGCAGGGGCGCGAGGAGGGCGGGCGCAGCGGGCCGAGGCGACGCCTGCGCGCCATACCGCGCGGACCGCTCGGCCCGCATCGCCAGCCGCCCCTCGCGGAGCAGGATCATGAGCCCGAGGACGCTGACGACCGGGCCGACCATCATCCACAGGTGGGTCGTGCCCCAGAGCGTCACGTCCTGGCCGAAGAGCCGGTGAGACAG
>SYBY01000025.1 GCA_005788585.1 Actinomycetota bacterium
GACGCTGCTGCGCGACCACGGGGCGTCGACCCAGAAGGGCGTCGCGGAGGCGCTGCGGCTGGACCCGACGAACCTCGTCGGCGCGCTGAACGACCTCGAGGCGCAGGGCCTGGTCACGCGCCGTCGCGACCCCGAGGACCGACGCCGCCACATCGTCGATCTCACCGACGCGGGCGCCGAGGAGCTGGCGGCCAACGAGCGCAAGCTCGCGGAGGTCGAAGACCGCGTGCTCGGCCCGCTCTCCGACGACGAGCGCGAGGTCCTCCACGCGCTGCTCATGCGCGCAGCCGGCGGCCAGCTCCCACCGGGTGCGTGCGCGGAGTGAGCCAGCGACTCGCCGGCCACGTCACTCAGGCATCCTGTCCCCATGCCTGATCGTTCCGAGCCGTTCCTCGCCGAGCGGGTGTGGGCGCACCCGTCGTCGCTGACGTCCGAGTCGATCACCACGACGACCGAGTTCGACGACGCCGGCCGCCCGGTCCGCACCATCTACTCAGACGGCGAGACCGAGACCTACACGTACGACGACGATGGCCGCCTGGTCGAGATCGACGAGCACAAGTCGCTGTGGGCGACCGTCGACGGGTTCGTCCAGCGCTGGCACTCGGGCGGGCGCCTGCGCATCGAGCACGACGATGAGGGGCCGGTGCGCATCCTCGGCCCGGGCGAGATCGTGTGGGAGCGGTCCGACGAGCCGTGGCCCGACCTGCTGCGCCGCGGCGTGGACTCGCTGGTGGAACGGTGCATCGCCGCCGTCGAGCTGGCGACCGCCGAGGAGACCCCCGAGGTCTTCTGCCTGGTGATCACGTACGTCCTGGACGGCGAGCTCGGTGGCCTGACGGTGAACCTCGGCCTCGAGGAGGATCGCCAGGAGGCGCTGGAGGAGGACGACCCGGAGGAGCTGCCGCAGGCGCTCTGGTCCCCCGAGTCCGCGGAGTTCGGCCTGCTCGAGGTCGAGCCCGACGACGACCTCGACCACCTGCTCCTGCGCGAGGCCGCGCTCAACGACCCGAGCGAGGCGCAGCGCCATGTGCTGACCGAGGTCGCCCGCCGGCTCGCCATCCACGAGTGGGACGGCCTGTTCGAGCCCACGGAGGACTTCGTCGTGTTCGTCGCCGAGCACGAGGACGGCTACGCCGCGAAGGACGCGTCCGTCCGCGAGGTCAACCCGCCCGAGCGGGTGGCCGCCTGGGACGACGCGTGGCCGCCGAGCGCGCCGCGGGAGGACGACTGACCATGCGCCGCCTCCCGCTCGCCGTCGCCCTGCTGATGATCGCTGCCGTCCTGGTCGGGCCGGCCACCGCCACCGCGGCACCGACTCGCACCTGCAAGTCCGCCGACATGCGCTACCCCTTCGAACCCGGCGGGCCGAAGACGTTCGGCGTCTTCAAGCTGCGCATCACCGGCGGCACGTGCACGACCGCCCGCCGCGTCGCGAAGGCGTGGATGAACGAGTTCGAAGCCAACCTGCGCAAGGGCAAGGTCAAGCTGCCGCGCTCGGTCGAGGGCTTCGCCTTCACGACGCTGCCCGCGACCGAACCGCAGACGTACAACGAGCGGGGCCGCAAGAGGAAGACGACGATTCGCTTCAACTACGTCGTCCCCAACGGCTGACGCGGACGGCTACGCGTCCGGCTGCACGATCGCCAGGTGGTTGCCGTCGGGGTCGCGCATCATGAAGAGCAGCGGCGCACCCGGGATCTCCTGCGGCTTGTCGCCGAGGTCGATCCCGCCGATCGCGCTGAGGCGCTCCCATTCGCCGAGGACGTCCGGCGTCTCGACGCCGATCGATCCACCGCCGGGCTCCTGACCCATCGGAGGGTTGAGCGCGAGGCGTGCGGTCGAGCCGGGCGGCGCGACTTCGACCCACCGGTTCTCGCCCTCGGCGCCGAACTGGACGTCAGCACGGAGCTCGAAGCCGAGCTTCTCGGTGTAGAAGGCGATCGCCGCGTCCACGTCGGAGACCGTGAACATCGCGACGCCGATGTTCGTGAGGGTGGTGGCCTGCTGGGTGTTGGTCATGTGGGGGTAGACCGGCGCGGGTGGTGGAACTCATCGGTGGGTGTGGGAGCGCCGTGAGGACGGCTGCCTGGACGACCAGCGGCGCAGGGTCAGTCGCGGCCGCGGCCTTCGCGGACGGCATCAACAATTGCCCGGGTCTCGATGCTGCGGGCGCGCGTGCTGGCACGGGCGAGGACCTCGGCGACGGCGGGCCGGCGCGCGACTCGCTCGAGTTCGGCCAGCGCGAACTCCGACAAGGAGATCCCGGCCACCGCCGCGCGGGTCTGAAGCTCGCGGTGGACATCGTCGGGGACGTTGCGGACCTGGATGACCCTCATGGGTGCAGTCTGCCAAGCCCGGTGCATGGCATCTAACGCGCACCTCGTTTGCGGGCGAGCGCTGACCCCTCCCGGTGGACTGAGCCGATGGATTTCTCGCGCGCTGCGTCGGCGCTCAGCTGATCTGCGCGCGGAGACGGTCCGCAGCGACGTATCGCGTGTTCCGACTCTGCCCGCGCTGCTCCACCAGTCCGGCGTCGAGGAGCCGACGAAGGTCGTTGCTCGCCGTCGGTGCCGAGATGCCGGCCTCGTCGATGTACGAGGCGCGGTCGACTCCGCCGAACAGACTCTGCTCCAGTGCGATCACCAGTCGATCGGGCCAGCCCCGGCCCTCAACAAGCTGTTCGAGCACGGCCCAACGACGGCTTGCCTGTTCGACCTGCACAAGCCGGGCACGAGCTTGGTCGAGATGCGCAGCGATGCAGAAGCGCACCCAGGGCGCCGCATCACGGTCGGGCTGGTAGCTACCGCCCTGGACACGTTGGAGCACGGCGTAGTAGTCGGCGGTGTGCCGCCCCAGGTACTCCTCGATGGAAGCGAACTCTGGAGCAAGGACGCCGTCGCGAGCCAGCACGAGGGACTGCACGATCCGGGAGATTCGGCCGTTGCCATCCCGGAATGGATGGACGGAGACGACGTGAAGGTGAGCCATCGCGGCGCGTATGGCGACGTGGGCGTCGCGGTCCCCGTCTGCGATCCACGCCACGGTCTCTGCCATGAGGTCGACGACCGCGTCGTCATCTGGTCCGACGTATGCAGGGTCGCCGCCGTCCGGGCTGGTCACGCTGATCGGTCCGGTTCGGAAGAGCCCGGGGCTCTTGTCGGGCTGGAACCAGCACGCGTCGAAGTGGAGGGACTTGATGGCCTGTGCGCTCCAGGCGAACTCGGGGTCGGTCGCCATCGCGCCGACGTGGTCCATGGCGCGGGCGTAGCACTCCAGCGCTAGCTGGTCTTCGGGATCGGTGCTCGGCTGTGTGTAGCCCTCGATGGAGATCGAGCTCTCGGCCGTTGAGACTCGCGCCTGGCGACGTAGGCCGCCGAGCCAGGGAGATGGCGTCCCGACAAGCGCGCCGAGTTGGTCGCGCAGGCGATCGAGCTCCGCGAGGTCGGCACGGAGGGGCTTCGACGGGGTCGGGGTGGAGAACAGCACCAGGACATTCTATACGAATATACGTATATTCGTATGTCACGGCTCCGACGTCCGTCCGCCCTCCTGCACCGCCGCGCGCACCAGCCGACCCACTCGCCCATGGCGCTGCCTCGCCTGCTCACCCTGACCCTCCTCTGCCTGCTCGCGTGCGCGTCGTCCGCCAGCGCGGCGTCGAGTTCGACACTCTTCGTCCAGGAGACCTCCAGCGGTTCGCTGCGCGAGGTCGCCAAGGACCGCTACGTCCTGACCGTCCGCCCCCGGGGCGACATGACCGCGTTCACCGACCGCCCCGAGCGGCGGGTCTGGCGGCTGGGGACCTCGACGTTCCTGCGCCGCTGGTCGCTGTAAGGCTTCACCGCGGTGCCGCCCAACGCGGTGCTCACGCTCGACCGCGCCCCGGCGAACCGCGACACGCTTGCGGTGTCCCTGCTGTCGGCCCGGATGCTGCGCCACGGCCGCGTGGCGTTCACGGTCGTCCCGATGCGCGGCGCGGCCAACGTCCTGGCCGGCTACGCCAAGGGCGCGGACCGGCTCGCGGCGGGCCGGCTCGGCCCGGGGTCGCTCTTCGTCGACGACGCAGGTGACGTCCACACGCTCCACGCGGTGGTGCAGGTCTACGGGACGGACACGGGCGTGGCGATCACGACATCGCTTCAAGGCGTCGCCGGCGTCGGGGGCGCGACGATCACGGCCAACGGGAAGCCGCTGTGCCGCACGTCGAGCCAGGTCACGACGACGACACCCGGGTTCGTCACGACGACGTTCCGCGGCTCCGGCTGCGAGGTGAGCGCTCCGTTGCCCGCGAACGTGGTGCTCTCCCTGCCGGTCACGCTCACGTCGGAGCGGAGCGTGAATGTCAGCGTGCTGAACGACCTGACGGGCCTCTGGAACCCGGGCGTGGCGGAGGGCAACGTGTTCGCGGCGACGTGCTCGATGGCGTTCGACGTCGTCCCGGCCGTCAGCCCGTCGGCGCCGCCGTGCTCGGCGCAGACGCTCGGCGCGCCCGCGTAGGTCAGGTTTACCCGGCCTGCACGGGTACTCTGCGCGTCAACAGCGGCGCGATCATCGGCGACGCGCAGAGCGGGCAGGACCGACAGCCGGTCGCCGGGCGCGGCTGGAGACGCGCGTCGAGCGGGACTCCGACGGCGTGGGCTACCGGCTGACGGGCGTGAAGTACTACTCGACGGGCTCGCTGTACGCCGACTACATCTGGGTCTTCGCGGCGGCGCCGGACGATCGCCTGGCGGGGATCGTGGTGCCGGCCGACCGCGAGGGCGTGGAGCTCGTCGACGACTGGGATGGCTTCGGCCAGCGCCTGACGGGCACGGGCACGACACGGTTCACCGAAGTGCATGTCTCGCCGGACGAGCCCCAGGACTGGGCCGGTCGGCGAGCGCTGTCTCTGACAGTGATGGGCGCGTTCCTACAGCACTTCTGCCGGTGGTTACGGCGGGCCTGCTGCGCCGTGCGCCGGGACGCGGCTGCGCCGGTGCGTCGGCGTGTTCGCTCTTGGCACGCTCCGGGAAGCGCCGGCGGAGGATTCGCAGGTGCTGCGGGTGGTGGGGAAGACTGCGGCCGACTCGCTCGCGGCGAAGGCGATCCTGCTGGTAGCGGCTTTGGCATCGACACTGCGCTGGCGACGGTGGCGGATGGGTTCCCGTCACCTGATGCGGCGGACGAGGCGATCGACCGGTTCTTGTCTGCGACGGCGACGTGGACGTTCGATGCGGGTGGCGCGAGCGCGACGCAGGCGGCGTGGCATCTGGATCGGTACTGGCGGAATGTACTGACGGTGTCGACGTACAATCCGACGTCCCTCAAGGCGACGGCGTGGGGAATTGGTGGTCGGGGCGGGGCGACGCCGCAGCATGGGTTCTTAGGGTCGGACGTTCACGGAGTGCCCACAGGGCGCGCGCCTAGCCTGGCCAGCGCAGCGTCCGCCCTACCGCTTAGCGTTCCTCCACAATGATGGGGAGACGGTGCATGTGGCGGCTTCGCTTCGGCCAAGCGCCCCGAACTGACATGCGCTGAGATGTTCGAGCTCAAGTTTCCACGCGGGTCAGAATGGCGTCGGTGGGACCTCCACGTCCACACCCCGCACTCGGCGCTCAACAACGGCTTCGGCGCGGACTTCGACGGCTACGCCAGGGTGTTGTTTCAGGAGGCAGTCGCAGCCGGGATCGCTGTGATAGGCATCACCGACTACTTCACGATCAACGGCTATCGAGGGCTCCGCGACTTGGTTCTCGACGACGAGCGGCTAGTGGCACTCCTGGGGAGCGACATCGCGTCAGCCGCCCGGGAGATCGTCCTTATACCCAACGTTGAGCTGAGGACTCGTGACATCGTCCACACGACTGCGGGAGACGCGCGAGTCAATCTTCACGTGCTGTTCTCGGAGGAGTTGTCTCCGGACGAGATCGAGGACCACTTCCTGCACGGTCTCCGGTTCACGCTGGAGTCCGGCCCGGAATCCGCCGACGAGGAACGGCCCCTCACTATTGCGAATCTGGAGGAGTTGGGGAGGGAACTGAAGGCCCAACACGTGAAGTTCATGGACAGAAGTGACTTGGTGGTGGGAATGACCACTGCTGTGGTCTCGCTCAAGGACGTGACCGACGTGCTATCGCGACAGAAGCGAAGATTCGGCGACAAGCATCTAATAGTTCTTGCTGCGGACGAAGATCTATCGAAAGTCAATTGGGACGGCCAAGGGCATCTTGTTCGCAAGCAGTTGATCCAGCGATCGCACATGCTCTTTTCCGGCAATCCGAGGACTCGTGCGTTTGGGCTGGGCGAGTTTCACGAAACGCCGGCGGCTTTTAAGGAAGAATTCAAGAGCCTGAAGCCGTGCATCCACGGCTCAGACGCCCACTCGCCCGGCGAGCTCTTTCGCCCTGCGGAGGACCGACGTCTGTGGATAAAGGCAGATCCAGGGTTCAAGGGGCTTCGGCAGCTCCTGCATGAGCCTGCCGATCGGGTCTACATAGGTCTGGAACCTCCGCTGCTCGCCCGCGTGCGCGCTAGCCGCACGAAGTACATGTCTCACCTCGCGTTCTCCAGGGTTAGTGAGACTCAAGCGGGCGAGAAGTGGTTCTCAGGAGGTGTGCCGCTAAACCCCGGGCTAGTAGCGGTGATCGGCAACAAGGGGAGCGGCAAGTCGGCGTTCGCGGATGTGCTTGGGCTAGTGGGTAACGCGCGCACGCACTCTGACTTCGCGTTTCTCAACGAGGGGCGCTTTCTCGCCCCGCGGCGTGGCTTGGGAGGTCTGTTTCGGGCGGATCTAACGTGGGCTGACGGTTCGTCGGCTGGCCGGTGCCTTGACGAGGGCATCGAACCCTCGCTGCCCGAACGGATCCAGTATCTGCCGCAGAACTACCTTGAGTCTGTTTGCTCAGGAATAGACGACGCAACATCCGAACGATTCGACGAGGAGCTTGAGGCCGTGATCTTCTCGCACGTTGAAGCAGCTGATCGTCTCGGCAAGACGACTCTCCGAGACCTGATTGATCACCGGTCATCTGAGAAGCAGTCTCGAATCGAGCAGCTCACCGGAAAGCTGCGCGATATCAACGCGCGGATAGTCGAGTTCGAAGAACACTCGACCGATCGTTATAGGCGGTTCCTCGAGGGCTTGGTGCAACACCGCGAGACGGAGCTGGCTGCACACGACGAGACCGAGCCTGAGGAACCGCCGCTTCCAGACGGCACGTCCGCAAGCGGCGAGGACATCGCCAGTGCGGAACTCGCAGCCCTCCTCGCGCGCATCGCCGAACTTGACTCGGCAATCGATGCGACGAACGCGCGTCGGGGAGCCAATAAGGCGAGGATCGCTGCGGTCGACAGGCTGGTCGACCGAATCGTGAACTTGTCACGTCGCGTTGATGCCTTCTACGACGCGAGCGCCGAGGACACTGCTCTGACTGGTCACGATATTCGGGCGCTTGTGAAAGTTCAGATCGACGAAGGCGCGCTGACCCAATTGCGCGCAGCGCTTGAGGAGGAAACGTCCGGGCTCGACGCCGCTGTGAACGTGGGCGAGCCAGGGTCGCTTACGTCGGAGCGCGCTGACCTTATGGTGCAGGCTGAGAAGCTGCGGGCCGAACTCACTGCGCCGGCGCGCCGATATGAGCAGTACCGCCAAGAGCTTCGCTCTTGGCGGGGTAGGCGCGATGAGATTCTCGGCTCGGTGGACGATCTGGACTCGCTTGCCGCGCTCAGGGCGAGGGTCGGCGCGCTTAAGCTGATACCTGATCAGCTCGAGCAGGAGCGTGCTGCGCGCCGCGCGATCGTTGGCGAGATCTGGGCCGTGAAGGAAGCGCTAGTACGCGACTACCAGCGCCTTCATTCGCCTGTGCAGAGCTTCCTCGATGAGCATCCCGTTGCCGAGAAGGTCGATGCCCTTTCGTTCTCGGCATCCTTCGTCGTGGATGGGCTTGAGGAAGGATTCCTCCGCATGATCCATCAGGGGCGTCGCGGCAGCTTCCAGGGCGAGTCTGATGGCCGAGCTCAAGTCCGGCGTCTGGTTTCCCGCTACGACTTCTCATCGTGGGGGAACGTCTTGGATTTTCTGGAGGAGTTCGAGCGGATGCTCCACGTCGACGTCCGCGAGGAGGATAAACCTGCGGTCGAGCTGCTTGGCCAGCTGAATCAGTCATTCCTTGTTCAGGACGTTTACGACTACATCTTCGGTCTTGAGTACCTCCGTCCGCGATTTGAGCTCCTCTGGCAAGAGCGGCCGCTTGACCAGTTGTCACCCGGTGAGAGAGGCACCCTTCTGCTGATCTTCTACTTGCTGATTGACCGGCGGGATGACCCTCTCGTGATCGACCAGCCCGAGGAGAACCTGGACAACGAGACCATCGCCACGCTGCTCGTCCCCGCAATGAAGCACGCGAAGAGTCAGCGGCAACTTGTCATCGTCACCCATAACCCAAATCTCGCGGTGGTTTGCGATGCGGACCAGATCGTCCACGCGAGCATCGACAAGGCTGATGGCAATCGAATCACTTATGCGTCCGGGGGCATCGAGAGTCCTGGGATCGCAAAGGCAATCGTCGATGTCCTTGAGGGCACCAAGCCTGCGTTCGATCTCAGGGACGCGAAGTACGACGTGCTCGAGACCTGACTGGCGCGCTGCGTCGCCCGGGTCGGGCTGTTGCGCGGTTACATCTGCCCACCCGGATACACCTCCCGACTCGCTCCGCTAAGTCGGTCGAGCACACGAGCCCAGGTGCCAGAACAGGCCTGTGCTGGTCAGCAGCTCAACACTGGTCAAGTACGAACCCAGCCCCGCGCCGACTGCGCCACCCGCCGCCGCCACCCGACAACAACCCCACCCGTCCCCGCCGCCAGCAGCAGCCCCACACCGCCCACGATCACGCCCGGCTCGACCCCCGAGCCACGGGGCTCATACGCCGTGGCGTGGAACAGCGCGCCCTCACGCGCGACCTCGCGCTCGCGCTGGGCCTGCCGGGCTGGGGAGAGCTGCGCCTGCGGGGCGGTCTGCGGCACCTGGGCGGGCATCCCGCTCGGGGGCGCCGGCGGCGGGGTCGCGACAGGCTTGGGGTTCGGTGCCACGGGCGGCGCTGCGGCGGGCGTCGCCATCGCGGGGGCGCACGATGCCGGAGTTGACGCGGTCGCCGCGGGGATGGTCGCCCACGCGATCCTGCGTCAGCACGCTGACTCGCTGCCCGACACTTTCCCCGAGCTCCACGCGGCGCAGGTCACCTGGCACGAGACCC
>SYBY01000183.1 GCA_005788585.1 Actinomycetota bacterium
ACGCGCGGCACCGATGGCAGCCTCGCCGCGTCGGCGTGCCTCGGCGCGGGCGGGTGCTCCCCTGCCGCCGCGCTCACCGGCGCCGTCGCGATCGACGTCTCCCGCGACGGACGGCTCGTCGCCGTCGCCGCACCCGGAGCCGACGGCGTGGCGGTGTTCCTGCGCGACGGCGCCACGGGCGCGCTGGTCCAGCCCGGGGGGACCGCCGGCTGCGCCACCGAGACGGGCAGCGGCGGCACCTGCTTCGACGGGCGCGCGCTCGGCGGTGCGCGCGACGTGGCCTTCAGCGCGGACGGGTCGCGCCTGTACGTCGCCGCGCCCACGGCGAACGGCGTCGCGGTCCTGCGCACGGATCCGGCCGTGGGCATCGTCGGCCAGTCCTCCGGTGCCGCCGGCTGCTTCACCGAGACCGGGACGGGCTGGCAGTGCGGCAACGGCTCGTCGCTCTACGAGCCGACCGCCGTCGCCTCCCTGCCCGGCGGCGGCGTGCTCGTGGCCACCTCGGGGAGCCGATCGGTCGTGCGCCTGCTGCTCAACTCGTCGACGGGCGAGCTCAGCCAGGCCTATGGGGCGGCGGGTTGCATCCGCGAGACCGGCACGTACAGCTGCCCCGACGGCCGCGGCCTCGAGGGCGCCGCCGACGTCACCATCGCGCCTGACGGAGCGTCCGCGCTGGTCGCCGCATCGGTCAGCGACGCCGTCTCGCGGATCACGCTCGGGGGGACGCTCACGCAGGCCACGGGCGCCGCGGGATGCGTGAGCGAGACCGGCCTCGGCGGCCAGTGCCTCGACGGTCGTGCGCTCGATGGTGTGGCCGCCGTGGCGATCGCGCCCGACGGCAGGACCGCCTACGCGGCGTCGCAGCTCAGCGACGCGCTCGCCGTCCTCGACCTCGGCGCCGCGTTCACCCAGGCCGCCGACGCGACGGGCTGCGTCGGCGAGCGCGGGGGCTCGTGCACCGCGCGCAGCGGACTCGACGGCGCGCGCGGCGTCACCGTGGATGCCACCGGCCGGCCGCTGACCGCCGCCGACGTGTCGAACACCGTCCTCGCCTTCCGCCACACCCGGGCACCGTCCTGCACCGCCGCCAGCACCGAGACGACCTGGGACACCGCGGCGGTCGTCCCCGTGACGTGCACCGACCCCGACGGCGACCCCCTGACGCTGCGCCTGACCTCCGTGCCACGCGATGCGGCGGTGCGCCTCGACGGCACGCGGGTCACCGTCAACCCGCGGCCGGGCCAGGAGACCACCGTGCGGGTGGGCGTCGCAGCATCGGACGGCGCCCTCAGCTCGCCGGCCGTCACGGTCAGCGTCAAGATCACCGAGCCGCCGCCGGTCCCGCCCAAGCCCGTCCCACCGCTGCCCGCCGCCCTGACCGCGCCCGTGCTCGGCGTGGAACGCCGGCCGCTGAGCCCCAGCCGGGCGACGACGAGGCTGCCGACCTTCTGCCTTCCGCGGCGCGCCACGAGCTGCAGTGGCACGCTCGAGCTGCGGTCGGGCACCCGCGCGCTGGGACAGGCCGATGCCACCGGCCCGGGCTCGGTCGCGCTGACCCTCACCCCCGCCGCGCTGCGCGCACTGCGCTCCGCCGAGCATGCGTCGGCGATCGCGACGACGACGTTCGGCGTGACCGCCGCGCAGGCACCGGTCGCGATCGCGCTGCCCGTGCGCAGCCCGCGGGCCGGGGTGCATCGCACGGGCGGCCGGCGCGCCGACCGGCTCCGCGGCGGCCCGCGTGACGACCGGCTCTCGGGGCGAGAGTCCAACGACCGGCTGACCGGTCTGGGCGGCGACGACCGGCTCGTCGGTGGCGGGGGCAACGACCGCCTGTACGGCGGCGCCGGCCACGACGACCTCTCCGGCAGCTTCGGCAACGACCGCCTCGAAGGGAGCGCGGGCGACGACATCCTGCGCGGCGCGTCGGGCGACGACCTGCTGCGCGGCGGCGAGGACGCCGACCGCCTGGACGGCGGCACCGGCAACGACCGGCTCGACGGCGGCGCCGGGGACGACATCCTCGACGGGTTCGACGGCGACGACGTCCTGCGCGGCGGCGCGGGGGACGACTACCTCGTCGAGTCGCGCTTCGGCGACGACAAGCTGCTCGACGGCGGACCCGGCGACGACTACGTCGACGGCAACCGCGGCAACGACAAGCTCGTCCGCGGCGGGTCGGGCAACGACATCGTGCTCGGCGGCCCGGGCAGCGACACGGTCGAGGGCGGGCCCGGCGATGACGTCGTCGACGGCGGCGCAGGCGAGGACCCGGCGGTCCGCGGCGGATCGGGCGACGACGTCCTCATCGGGGGCCGCGGGAACGACACCCTCGAGGGCGGGCCGGGCAACGACGTCCTCTACGGCTCGACCGGGCTCGACGAGCTCGACTGCGGTCCCGGCGAGGACTGGGCCCACGTCGACAGCGAGACCGAAGCGCGGCGCGCCGTCGGCTGCGAGCACATCATCCGCGACGACCCGACGCGCGAGGGCGCCTACGACCCCGTCGCGCTGGTCGCCAACCGCGGCCTCGCCCGGGGCGGCGCGCTGGCCACGAAGCGCGGATCGGCGCTCGGCGACGTGCCGCACCCCGACCGGCCGATCGGCAGCGGCGGCGACGACGAGCTCGTCGGCACCGAGGCGCGCGACCTCGTCAACGGCAACGACGGCGACGACCTCATCCTCGGCCTGGGCGGCAACGACGACCTCGACGGCGGATCGGGTGACGACGAGCTGCGCGGCGGCGAGGGGCGCGACCGGCTGTTCGGCCGGTTCGGCGACGACGCGATCCACGGCGAGGGCGGCAACGACGAACTGGAAGGCGGCCGGGGCGAGGACACGCTCGACGGAGGCCCGGGCAACGACAAGCTCAACGGCGGCTTCGACCCGGACGTCCTGCGCGGCGGCAGCGGGAACGATCACCTCATCGCCGTCGGCGGCGGGATCGACGTCGTCGACTGCGGGCCGGGCCGCGATCGCGCCGACGTCGATCGCAACGACGTCGTGCGCAACTGCGAGGACGTCCGCCGCCACTGAGCGGCGGCCGCGGTCAGGCCGGGCGGTCGGGGTAGACGTCGTCGATCGTGGTCAGCGCGCGATACGGCGCGCCGGCCGCAGCCTCGATGCGCTCGCCACCGCCGGCGAGGCGATCCAGCACGCTGACGACGCCCACGATGTTCCGGCCCTCGGCCTGCAGCGCCTCGATCGCCTTGACCGTCGACCCGCCCGTGGTCACGACGTCCTCGACCACCAGGCAGCGGTCCTCGTCGGTCAGCGGCGGCCCCTCGACCCGGCGCTGGAGACCGTGGGCCTTCGACTCCTTGCGGACGAAGAACGCCTTGCAGTCCGCCCCGCCCGCGAGCGCCGCGCACGCGACGGGATCGGCGCCCATCGTCATCCCGCCTACGGCGGTGACGCGCCACTCGACGGCGAGCTCGGCGAGCAGCTGGCCGAGGGCGTGGAACCCGGCGGGGCGCAGGATCGCCCGCTTGGCGTCGACGTAGTACTGCGCGGTCGCGCCGCTCGTCAGCACCACCTCCCCGACGACCAGGGAGTGGGTACGGAGCTCATCGATCAAACGTTGGGTGGCCGTCATGGCGGGCGTACTCTACGGATCGTGGCTGGGAGGCCCCTACGCGCCGCCGCATTGGCGAGCAGCATCCTCGTGCTGCTCGGTGTGCTGCTC
>SYBY01000184.1 GCA_005788585.1 Actinomycetota bacterium
CACCGAGAAGACCTTCCGCTACGGCCCGATCAAGGTCGCCGGCTACGAGGTCAAGCAGGACGACAGGACCATCAACATCCCGAAGCCCGACACCGACGGGTTCATCACGCGGATGTCCGTCGACGTCGTCGACAAGAACGGCAAGCCCGTCGGCATCGACCGGTTGATGCTGCACCACATCGTCTTCAGCAACCTCGGGCGCTTCGGCGGCGACCGGCGCGACGGCACATGCAACACGCTGACGCTGCTGGATTCGAAGACCACCCTGCCGGCGGTCGTCGAGCGGTTCTACGCGGCGGGCGAGGAGCGCGCCGAGATGGAGCTGCCGCCGGGCTACGGCTATCCGGTGAAGGGCGCCGACCGCTGGCTCATGACGTGGATGCTCATGAACCACCGCGCGGAGACCGACGAGGCGTACGTCCAGTACAAGATCACCTACGACGACGCGCCGGACCTCACGCCCGTCAAGCCGTACTGGCACGACGTGCGCAACTGCAAGGCGGACCCGGTCTTTGACGTCCCGGGCGGCGGCAGGCCCGGCTCGAGCTTTGCCACGTCCTCGACGATCACGATGCCCGAGGGCTCGCGCATCGTCGCGGCCGGCGGCCACGTCCACGGTGGCGCGAAGTACCTGAAGATGACGCAGCCCGAGTGCGGCGGCCGCCAGCTCGTGCGCTCCGACCCCGCGTGGGGCCGCAAGACGCACCCCTTCTACCGGGTCAAGCCCGTGCTCCACGAGCCCGGGCCCGTGAACATGTCCGGCACGTTGTCGGCCCAGGGCATCCCGGTCGCGGCGGGAGAGCGGCTGACGCTCACGGCGGTCTACGACAACGAGGTCCCGCACACCAGGGCCATGGGGATCATGGTGTTCTTCGCCGCGCCGGACCCGGGCGTCACCGCGCGGTGCGGCGCGATGCCGAACGACCTGCGCGTGATCAAGACGACCAAGCCGCACCGGAAGGTCGCACCCCGGTTCACGGTGCCGCTGACCGGCTTGGACGGCAAGGGCCGCGCGGTGGAGATCGACGCGCCCCCCGGCCGGGTGCAGCGGGTCCGCTCCGGCGCGACGATCGGCATCAAGGACTTCCAGTTCAGCCGCGCGAACGTGTCGCTGCCGCAGGGCGCCAAGCTCGCCTGGAAGTTCTCCGACGAGGCGCTGCACGACGTCACGCTCGCCTCTGGCCCGCGCGGCTTCTCCTCGCCGCATCTCAACGACGGCCGGACGTACTCGCGGACGTTCGGGACCAAGGGCACGTACCGCGTCTTCTGCTCGCTGCACCCGGTGCGCATGACCCAGACCGTGCGCGTGAAGTGAGGGCAGGCTGACTTCCACGGGGCGTGGCCGTAGGATCGCGCCCCGTGGTACCTGACCTGCGCCCCGAAGCCCTCGGCGATCACGTCGACCGCCTGTACCGGGCGGCGTGGGCGCTGTGCGGCAATCGCGAGGACGCCGAGGACCTCGTCCAGGAGACCTACGCGAAGGTGCTGGCCAAGCCCCGGTGGCTGGACCAGGACGACGAGCTGGGCTACCTGCTGCGCACGCTGCGCAACGTCTTCATCAGCTCGCTGCGCACGAAGGACCGCCGCCCGCAGACGGTCGGTATGGACGCCGAGGAGGAGGACCGCGTCGCGTCGACGGCGCCGTCGACGGCCGACGTGGTGTCGTCACGCGAGGTGTTCGCGGCGATCAGCGAGCTGCCCGAGGAGTTCCGCGACGTCGTGGTCGCCGTCGACGTGGCGGGGCTCAGCTACGCCGAGGCGGCCGACGCCCTGAAGATCAAGCAGGGCACGGTCATGAGCCGGCTGTCGCGCGGGCGCGGGCGCCTGGCCGACCGCCTCGCCGGCTGATCAGAACGGGACGGCGCCCTTGCCCTTCCACCCGGCGAGCTCGAGCAGCTCGTCGGCGGGCACGCCTTCGGCGGAGAGCACGCAGGTGTGCCCGCCGCGCTCCCACGTGACGACCGTGCGGCCGTCCTCCTCGAGCACGGTGAAGGTCGTGCCCTCGATGGTCGTCGCCTCGCCCTCGGGGACCTCGAGCGCGTCGCCCCCGACGATCGTGTATGCGATCTCCTGCCCGTCCTTCTCGTAGAAGACCGTCGTGGTCTGGCGGCCGTCGATCTCGTCGGTGCGCGCGCCCGTGGCCTCCCAGCCGAACTTCGCCAGGAAGTTGGGGAACGGCACACCGTCGCGGTCGAGCGTCAGCAGCTGCGGTGTGTCGCGGTCGACGCTCACGCCGATGGCGGCGGGCGCGCTGGCCGCGTTCAGCGTGTCGCCCACCGACGGGGCGCCGCCCGCGCCGAAGGCGATGAGCAGCGCCGCGACCGTTGCGCCCAGCGCGCTCGCGATCCCGGCCGGCAGCAGCCAGCGCCTCGGGCCGCGCACCTTCGCCGCGGGTGCCTTCGTCCGCTGGGTCTCGATGCGCTCGCGCAGCGCCATGGGCGCCTGGACCTCGGCGACGGCGTTGCGCACGAGATCGAGCGCCCGGCGCTGGCGGTCGAACTCGGCGGCGAGCGCGGGTTCGACCGCGATCCGCGCACGGAGCGCGTCGGCCCGATCGGGCGCGAGCTGACCGTCCGCGAGCGCGGCGAGCGCACCGAGGTCGTCATCGGAGATGTGGGAGTCGCGGTCGGTCATGGGGGTGTCCACCTACGAGGACGCCGCAGGGGCGCGGATTATTCCCCTTCCCGGCCAGATCGGCGGTGCCAACATCGGTTGGACGGTAGTGTTTGGCCAGCCAACCAGTTTCTCGGAGGAGACCCGCTTCATGGCCAAGCAGCCCCGATATCTCACCGGACAGGTCGTCGCGATCACGGGCGCGGCGCGTGGGATCGGCCGCTCGACGGCCGAGCTGTGCATCCGCGAGGGCATGAAGGTCGCGATCGGTGACATCGACATCGAGACCGCGAAGAAGACCGCCGCCGAGCTCGGCCCGGCGGCGACCGCGTTCCCGGTCAACGTGACCGAGCGCGAGTCCGTCCGCGCCTTCCTCGACGCGGCCGAGGAGCAGCTCGGCCCGATCGACGTCCTCATCAACAACGCGGGCATCATGCAGATCGGCCCGTTCCTCGACGAGGACGACGCCACCGCGCAGCGCCAGATCGACATCAACGTCAAGGGCGTCCTGTTCGGCATGAAGGAGGTGCTGCCCCGGTTCCTGTCTCGCAACCGCGGCCACCTCATCAACATCGCGTCGGTCGCGGGCAAGGGCGGCTTCCCGGGCGGTGTGACCTACTGCGGCACCAAGCACTTCGTCGTCGGTGCCACCGAGGCCATCCGGGCGGAGCTGCGCGACTCGAACATCGAGGTGTCGGTCGTCATGCCCTCGATCGTCAACACCGAGCTGGCGGCGGGCACGGCGGACTCGCGGTTCGTCAACCGCGTCGAGCCCGAGGACGTCGCGGCGGAGATCGTCGACGCGCTGAAGCACCCGCGCTTCGACATCTTCGTCCCGCGCATGGTCGGCAAGATCAGCGCCGCGATGAACGTCCTGCCGCGCGGCGGACGCGAGGCGATCTCGCGCGCGCTGAAGGCCGACCAGGTGCTCGTGCAGATCGACCAGGGCAAGCGCCGGGCCTACGAGCTGCGCGCGTCGAACTCCGAGCCGGGCCTGGAGCCCGGCGACCAGCCCGCGCAGCTGACGCAGGGCGCCAACGGTTCGTAGCATGGGCGGATGCCCGTCGCCGTCCGGCGGTTGCTCGCCGCGGCGGCGGCGACCGCCTTCCTGACCTTCGTCGTCTACCTCCTGGCCCGCCGGGCCGGCACGGCCTGGTGGGACGACCGGTTCCTCGAGATCATCGCCGGCCGCCTGAACAACTGGCGGCTGCGCGAGACCGCGGGCGACCTACGGACGGCGTTCGACATCGGGCCGTACACGGTGATGGTCCTCGTGCTCATCGGGTCCGTCATCCGGCGCGGCCGGGCGGCGCTCGCGGGACTGGTCCTCACCATGCTCCTGGCCGCGAACCTTTCGACCTGGGCGCTGCAGAAGCGCGTGGGCGTGGAGCGCGTGATCCAGATCCTCGACGAGCCGGAATGGCTGACGTACTGGCCCAGCGGGCACTCGACGGCGCCGGTCGCATTGGCGTTCGCCGTGTGGCTGGTGAGCACAGCGCGGTGGCGGCCGTTCGTCGCCGTCACCTGCGGGCTCATCGCGCTGGCCGCCGCGGGGACGAACCTCATCGTGCGCGTGCACGTGCCGTCCGACGTCATCGGCGGCCTGGGGGTCGCGGTGACGTGGGGGCTGCTCGCGGTGGCGGCGCAGCGGATGTGGCCGCGCGAGCTGGCGCCGGCCTGACGCCGGCAGCCCGCGGGGCTGCCGGCAGCGCCGCAGGCGCTACGCCTTGGCGGCGTCCTGCGCGTCGTCGAACCGCTTGATCGCGATCTCGATCTCCTCCCAGGCTTCCTCCCGGGAGTACCACCCGTCCACGTCGACGATCTTGCCCTCGGGGCCCTTGTAGATCGCGAAGAAGTGGGCGATCTCCTCGCGCAGCTGCGCGGGGAGGTCCTCGACGGTGTCGAGGTGGTTCCAGTTCGGGTCCTTGACGGGGACGCAGAGGACCTTGTCGTCCTGCTCGCCGTCGTCGGTCATCCGGAACAGCCCGATCACCTTCACCGGGATGATGCACCCCGGGAACGTCGGC
>SYBY01000185.1 GCA_005788585.1 Actinomycetota bacterium
CGGCCAGCAGCGTCCTTGTCTTGTGTACGAATTGATGTCTAGCAATCCCTTCCAGGTGCTCTCGGGTGTTCCCAGCCTCATTCGCTCCGTAGTGTCCATTGACTGCTTTGGCGATACGAAGAAGGATGCGATTCAGCTTGCGCGCGTTGTTCAGGATGCATTCCAAGATTGGTCGCAGATGTTCACAAGTGGTGGGGATGTCATGATCAATGTGCAAAGCACTAAAGTCAGCAGCATCCAAACAACTTACGAACCGCCGCCAGACGGTGCGACCTACGGTTTAACAGCTGCGGCAGCTCGTCGAGCGAATGGCGGCGCAGGAGGCGCCCCACGGGCGTCATGCGCGGGTCGTCCCGGATCTTGAACAGCGCGCCGCTGGCCTCGTTGAGCGACTC
This sequence comes from Actinomycetota bacterium, assembly GCA_005788585.1. Next base: position 396 of record SYBY01000185.1, read on the forward strand.
GAGGTCGGCCTGGCGCTGGTCGGCGTCCTCGTACATCGTGCGGAACTTCAGGCAGCCGAACGGACGGCCGCCGATACCCGGCCGCACCGAGCGGTAGAAGACCGGCCCACGCGACGTGATCCGGACCGCCAGCGAGATGCCCGCGAAGAAGGGCGACAGGACCAGCAGCAGGAGCGCCGAGCCGACGAGGTCGAACGACCGCTTGACAACGTAGTCGAAGCCGTCGAACACGGGCGGCCGCAGCTCGAACAGCGGCACCGCCTCGCCCGGGACGAACTCCGCCTGCTGCATGAGGATCTCCATCGTCGACGGCGCGATCTTCACGCGCACGCCGCGCTGGTGGCAGGTGTCGACGAGGTCGACGGCCTGTTCCTGCGGAAAGTCGGGGTCGGCGATGATGACTTCGTCGATGCGCTCGTCCTCGACGATCCGCGGCAGGTCGGACAGCGCACCGAGGGAGACCAGGCCGTTGTCGGGCCGCGGCTGAAGCGCCACGAATCCCACGACGTTGACCGGCGAATGGCCGTCCTTCAGCGCGTGGGCGACGCCGTCGATGTGCTCGCCGCTGCCGACGAGGACCGCGCGGCGCTGGTACCCGGCGGCGCGCAGCAGCCAGCCGGTGGCCCGCTCGTAGACGAACCGCAAGCCGGACACGATGAGGATCGCGAACGCCAGTGAGCCGTAGAAGAGGTAGTAGCTCTGGAACTCCTGGCCGCTGACCACCGCGTAGATCAGCGCGACGACCGTGACCTGGAACAGCGACGCGACGACCGCGGTCAGGCCCGGGCGTTCACCGCGCGACGAGTAGAGGCCGGACCTCGCGAACAGCAGGACGGTCACGAGGTAGGCGAAGGCGACGTTGTCCATCGCCTCGTCGACCTGCCCGTCGAAGTTCCAGTCGTCGAGCACCGCCGCCTTCAGCGACAGCGCGGCGAGCAGCGCAAGAAACAGCCCGGCGTAGTCCAGCGCCAGCAGCGAGACCACGCGCGCCGCCTGGCGCGCGGTGTCCATCCGCAGCAGGAACGACAGGAAGGGTGGGCGCTTGCGGCGGACGTCCTGGGTCACGGGCGGGACCACCACGGCCGGCCGCGAGGGCTGGCCGGTCTCGGGGGGTGGAGCAACCCGTGGGGCTTCGTGGACGGGGGCCATTCGCCTTCCTAACGGGGCTGCGCGACGAAGGTCGCGCAGTTTCCTGTCAGATGAGGACATTCGGGCATAACCGGAGGAGTCCTACCCGCTGGGGCGGCGGCATCCTGCATGACGCAGTGCGCCACGTTTAGCGACGCGCTCCCACGAGACCCTCGACACCGGCCAGTTCGATCGTCTTCTGCAGGCCCTCACGCAGCCCGACCTCCGGCTGCCAGCTCAACAGGTCCTTCGCCCGCGTGATGTCGGGCTGACGGACCTGCGGGTCGTCGGTCGGCAGCGCCTCGAAGACGATCTCCGACCGCGACCCCGTCACCTCCACGACGGTCTCGGCCAGCTCGAGCAGCGTGAACTCGTCGGGATTGCCGATGTTCACCGGCTCGTGGTAGCCGCTCTCGGCCAGCGCGATGATCCCCCGGATCAGGTCGTCGACGTAACAGAACGATCGCGTCTGCTTGCCCTCGCCGAACACCGTGATCGGCCGGTCCTGCAGCGCCTGGCGCAGGAACGTCGGGATCGCGCGACCGTCGTGCGGGCGCATCCGCGGGCCGTACGTGTTGAAGATCCGCACCATCGACGTGTCCACGCCCTGCTGCGTGTGGTAGGCCATCGTCAGCGCCTCGGCGTAGCGCTTGGCCTCGTCATAGACCCCGCGCGGACCGATCGGGTTGACGTGCCCCCAGTAGGTCTCCGGCTGCGGATGGACCTGCGGATCGCCGTAGACCTCCGACGTCGACGCCAGCAGGAAGCGCGCACGGTGCTCCTTGGCCAGACCCAGCGTGTGATGCGTCCCGTAGGAGCCGACCTTCAGCGTGTGCAGCGGCAGCCGCAGGTAGTCGATCGGCGACGCCGGAGAGGCGAGGTGGTAGACGACATCGACCGGCTCATCGACGAAGTACGGCTCGATGATGTCGACATTCATCAGCGTGAACTCCGGCTGGCGGATATGCGCGATGTTGCGCAGCGACCCCGTCTCGAAGTTGTCGACGCAGATCACACGATGACCGCGACGCAGCAGCTCCTCGCACATATGCGAGCCGAGGAAGCCGGCACCGCCGGTGACAAGACAGGTAGCCATAGCGGCAGATCGTACGCGAGCGCGGGAAAAGTGGGCAGGGCGCCCGTCGAGTCAGCCGCGCCGGCGGGCGGCCTTGAACTCGGCCTTCGTGAGGTCGAGGGAGAGCACGACGTACTTGCCCTCCCGGTGCGCCAGCCCCTGCCGCTCGAGCTTCTTCAGGACCACCGGGCACTTCTTGCACCGGTACGGACTGTCCTTGCAGCACTTCTTCTTCGGCTTGATCGGCTTCGTGGCGAATGCGGTCTTGCCCATGCGATCTCGGACCTTAGCAGTCGGGATTCGGGAGACCTAACTTCCCCGCGCCACGAGCGCCTCGAGCCCGTCGAGGACGCGTTCGATCCCGAACCGATAGGCGGCGCCCGGGTCATACGCCGCTCCCTGCGCCTCGCCGGCCGCGGCACCGACGCGCACCGCGCGCGGGTAGCGGCCAGGATCGAGCACCTGCGCCAGCAGCGGCCCGGATTCCGCCCACCACGCCGCGTCCTGCTCGGGCTCGCTCTCGCCCGCTCGCGCGACCCCGCGCACGAACCCGAGCACGAACGTCAGGGCGGCGTCGAGCTCGACATCCGCCAGTCCGGTGCCGTCGAACGCCGCGAGCTCGTGGTCGTACTTCGCCGTGGTGCCGGGGCCCAGCGGGGGGCGGGCGCTGGAGACCCATGCCGCCCATGGGTGCGCGGCGAACAGCGTGCGATTGGCGTCGGCGACCACCGCGACCCGGTCGCGCCAGCCCTGCCCGGCACGCCACGCGGGACGCGGCATCGCCAGATGCGCCGCGTCGAGCATGAGGTCGAGGAGCTCGTCCTTGCCCGGGACGTAGGAGTACAGCCCCATCGCGGAGACCCCGAGCCGCTGTGCGACGGACCGCATGGTCAGCGCCTCGAGCCCGTCCGTGTCGGCGAGCGCCGTCGCGGCATCGACGACGTCATCGACCGAGAAGCGGGGCCGGGGCCCGCGCCGCGCGGGGAGGGGGACCTCGTGGCGCCAGAGCAGCGCGAGTGTGCGAGCGGGGTCACCCATGCATCGATCATAAACTCCGTACGTTGTATAGTATTATCGCATGCACGTCACCGCCTCCGCCATCTCCCTCAACGTCGCCGACCCCATCGCCTCTGCGGCGTTCGCGCAGGAGCACTTCGGCTTCACCGAGGAGATGGCCGCCGATGGGTTCGTGTCGCTCTCGCGTCCGGACGTCGGCTTCAACCTCATCTACCTCCGGACCGGCCTGCCGACCTTCAAGCCCGCAGCGCTCGCCGGACAGCACGCCGACGGGCTCCTCGTCGTCCTCGTGGTCGAGGACATCGACGCCGAGTACGACCGGCTCATCGCCGACGGCGTCGAGATCACGACCCCCATCGAGACCGAGGAATGGGGCGAGCGCTACTTCCAGGTCACCGACCCCTGCGGCGTGGTCCTCCAGCTCGTCCAGTGGGTGACCGCCCCCGCGTGATCTGACGGGCGCGGGGCGTAGATTGGCCGCCATGTCCGTTCCCGCGCCCGCCTTCGCCGACCTGCTCAACGAGCAGATCGGCCACGAGTTCGCCGCCCACCAGCAGTACGTCGCGATCGCCGTCTACTTCGACTCCGAAACGCTCCCTCGGCTCGCGTCGTTCTTCTACGCGCAGGCGCTCGAGGAGCGCAACCACGCGATGATGATGGTCAAGTACCTCGACGACGCCGACGCGGGCCCGGTCATCCCGGGGGTCGCCGCGCCGAAGAACGACTTCGCAGACGTCGTCGAGCCGGTCGCGCTGGCACTCGACCAGGAGAAGCGGGTGAGCGCGCAGATCGACGCGCTGGCCAAGCTCGCCCGCGAGTCCGGTGACTACAGCTCCGAGCAGTTCATCCAGTGGTTCATCAAGGAGCAGGTCGAAGAGGTCTCCTCCATGGGGGACCTGCTGAAGATCGTGCAGCGGGCAAAGGACAACCCGCTGCTGGCGGAGGAGTACCTGGCGCGGGAGGGGTTCGGCGAGGACGGCTCGGACCCGACGGCCCCTCCGGCTGCCGGGGGCGCGTTGTAGCCGTTCGTCGCGCTGGTGGAAAGCGGTTTGGGAGGCGGCATCGTGCTCCGCCTCCCTCGTCCCTCGGGGAACCGCTCCGCACGACACCGCCTCCCAAACCCATGCCGCCGTGGTGACGCGGGCGACGTGCTCCCTGCGCTGGCGGCCCGCCGCGAACGCCGCGCTGAGCGGGCGCTCGTCCACGTCCACTGGCCGCGTCTGGAGTCAGCCGCGCGGTGCGTGGTCCTTCTCGGAACGGTTCCCCGACGAAGGAGGGAAGTGAAGAGAGGGGCCGCGCACCGCGCGGCCCACCGCAAGCTCAGACCAGCCGGCCGAACCACCGCAGCGACAGGCCACCACCGAGCAGCAGCAGGACCACGGCCCCGCCCGCGAACGCCGCGGTGACCTCGCGCTCCTCCTGCTCGGTGCCCACCCGCGCACCGAGGTCCTCGTAGATCGCCTTGAGCTCGTCCGGGCTCTCGGCGTCGAAGGTCCGGGCACCGGTCGTCGAGGCGATCTCCTCGAGCGTCTCCGTGTCGGGCGGGACCGGGATGGTCTGCGGGTTGATGTCCCCGGGCTGCTGCAACGTGATGGTGCCCTCGGGCGTGCCGAGCGCGATCGTGTAGACCGGGACGCCCAACTCCTTCGCCTGGTTGGCGACATCGAGCGGCTGCGCCGTCCCCGACGTGTTCTCCCCGTCGGAGAGCAGGACGATCGCGGCCGGGGTCTCGTCGCCCTCGCCACGCTCGCGCGCGGCCTCGGCGACCTCGCGGACCTGCTCCAGGCCGATGCTCAGCCCGTCGCCCATGGCGGTGCCGCCCTGCGGGCGCTGGGAGTCCAGCGCGGCCTTGACCTGGTCGCGGTCGATCGTCGGTGCGATGTTCAGCCCCGCGGTGTTCGAGAACGACGCCAGGCCGAGCTTCACGCTGTCGGGCAGCCCGTCGGCGAACTGCTTGGCCGCGTCACGCGCGACCTCCAGGCGGTTCGGCGAGATGTCCTCGGCCATCATCGACCCGGACGTGTCCGTGACGAGCATGACGGTCGCCTCGTTCTTCGGCACGGCGAAGGTCATATGCGGCCGTGCGAACGCGACGATCAGCGCGGCGAGCGCGGTCAGCAGCAGGATCGGCGGCAGGTGCCGGCGCCAGTTCGGCCGCTCCTTCACCACGGCAGCGAGCAGCGCGACGTTGGTGAAGCGCGCCGCGTACTTCGGGCGGCGCTGCTGCGCGAAGACGTAGGCGATCAGTGCGAGGGGGATGAGGGCCAGCCCGGCCAGGGCGACGGGAAGGTCGAAGCTCATACTGCGGCACCTCCGGGGGTGAGATTCCGGGCCGGACGCCAGCCGGCACGATGGCGGGCGCCGCGCAGGGCGGCGGCCAGCGGGCCGAGCCAGTCGCCCTCGGTGGACAGGACGGCGTGTTCGGCGCCGGTGCCGCGCAGGGTGACGCGCAGCTGCTCGCGCTCGGCGGCGGACACCTCGGCGAACCGGCGGCGCAGGCGATTGCTGGACGTGTCGACGCGGACGTGGCGGCCGGTCTCGGGGTCGACGAGCGCCAGGTCGGCGCCGACATCGGGCAGCGCCATCTCGCGCGGGTCGCGGATCTCGACGGCGAGGCCGGTGTGGCGGTGCAGCACGCGGCGAAGTTCGGGGGTCCAGGTGTCGCCGTCGTCGCCGCGGAAGTCGCTGACGATGATGACCAGCGCGGCGCCGCGCGCCATCTTCTCGAGGCGCACGAGGGCGTCGGTCAGCGTCGACGGGTTCGGGGTCCGCTCGGGGGCGACATCCGCGCGCGCCTGCGTCAGCGCCTGCAACGTGCCGGCGCGGCCGGAGTGCGGCCGGAACGCCTTGGGCGCGCCGCTTTCCCCGAACGTGATGACGCCGAGTTGATTGCCGCGACGGGTCGCGAGCGTCGCCATGACCCCGGCGACGCCCTCGGCGACGTCGGCCTTCACGCGGTCGGCCGTCCCGAAGCCCATCGACGTGCTGCGGTCGAGCAGCAGCCACGTCGTCAGCGAACGCTCGGCGACGTGCACGCGCACCTGCGGCTCGCCGGTCCGCGCGCTGGCGGCGGCGTCGAGGTGGCGCACGTCGTCACCCGGCTGGTACGGCCGGATGCGGGCGAGCTCCGTCCCGGCGCCGACCTGCGCGCTGGCGCGGTCGCCCGGCCAGAGGTCCCGCACGCGGCGGGCGGAGGCCAGCTCGAGCTGGCGCACCGCACTCGCGGGACTGGGACCCGGGCCAAGGCGCGGGTTGGGGACGGGCTCGACCTGCTTCATGCCGCTTGGGCCTCTTCGGCCGGCGAGAGCTCGACGTCGGGCATCGGGACGGTCTGCAGCACGCGATCGAGCACGGTGTCGGCGTCGATGCCCTCGGCGAGCGCCTCGTAGCTCAGCACCAGGCGGTGGCGCAGCACGTCGCGCGCCAGGTCGCGCACGTCGCGCGGCAGGGCGTACTCGCGGCCGCGCAGGAGCGCGAGCGCGCGCGCCGCGTGGACCATGTTCAGCGAGGCGCGCGGAGACGCGCCGAACTCGATGAACGGCGCGACGTCGCCGAGCCCGATCTCCTCCGGGCGGCGGGTCGCGACCGTCAGTGCGACGGCGTAGTCGACGACCTGGCGGTCGACGTAGACCTCCTCGGCCGTCCTGCGGTGCGCAGCCAGCTGCTGCGGGCTGAGCACAGCGCGGATGGCCTGCGACGGCTGCAGCGAACGGGCCACGATCGCGGCCTCCTCGCGGTCCGTCGGGTAGTCGACGACGAGCTTGAACATGAAGCGGTCGACCTGCGCCTCGGGCAGCGGGTACGTGCCCTCGTTCTCGATCGGGTTCTGCGTCGCGAGGACGAGGAACGGGTCGGGGACCTGGTGCGTCGTGCCGCCGATCGTGACCTGCTGCTCCTGCATGACCTCGAGCAGCGCGCTCTGCACCTTCGCGGGCGCGCGGTTGATCTCGTCGGCAAGCAGCAGATTGGCGAACACGGGGCCGAGCTCGGTCTCCAGCACGCCGGTGTCCGGGCGGTAGACCCGGGTGCCGACGAGGTCGGCCGGGACGAGGTCCGGCGTGAACTGGATGCGCGAGAACGTGCCGCCGAGCGCGTCGGCCAGCGTGTTGATCGTGCGGGTCTTCGCCAGGCCCGGCACGCCCTCGAGGAGGACGTGGCCACCGGCGAGGAGCGCGACGAGGAGGCGCTCGAGCATCGGCTCCTGGCCGACGATCACGCGCTTGACCTCGAAGAGCGCCGTCTCCAACTGCTCGCGGGCGAGCGCCTGGGCGTCCGCGCGCGAGGGCTGCTGGCGGGTCTCCGCCGTGTGCTCCTGATCCATGATCAGCCTCCCTGTCGCTGCGCCGACTCCGGGCGCGTTCCGAGCTTCACGTTCAGCGTCCGGCGCTCGCCGTCACGGGTGACGACGATCTGGACGTTCTGGCCGGGCTGCTTGTCGGCGATCGCCGCGGCGATGTCCTCCGGCTTGGCCACCGGCTTGCCGCCGACGCTCACGACCTCGTCGCCGACCCGCATGCCGCCCTCGCTGGCGGGGGCGTTCGGGACGAGCTCGGCGACGACCACGTCGTCACCGGTCCGGCTCTCGCCGGTGCTCACGCCGAGGTACGGCCGGCTGATCTTCTTGCCGGTCTTCAGCTGCGGGACGACCTCGCGGACGGTGTCCACCGGGATGGCGAACCCGACGCCGCTGTTGCTCGCGCTGCCGCTGGAGGCGATCTGGGCGTTGACGCCGATGACCTGACCGCTGCTGTTCAGGAGCGGGCCGCCGGAGTGGCCGGGGTTGCTCGCGGCATCGGTCTGGACGACCCCGTCGATGCTGAAGCCGTTGGGCGACTCGATGTTGCGCCCGAGCGCCGAGACCACGCCGGTGGTCAGTGTGCCCGACAGCCCGAACGGCGAGCCGATCGCGACGGTGGGCTGACCCACCTTCAGCGCCTTGGCCTCGCCGAGCTCGAGCGGCTTGAGGCCGCCCTCGACGTCCTTGGGGTCCACCTTGATGACCGCGAGGTCGGTGGACGCGTCGCTGCCGATGACCTTCGCGTCGATGCCCTCGTCACCCTCGCCCAGCCGGACCTGCACCTGCGAGCCGTTGCTCACGACGTGCTGGTTCGTGACGATGTAGCCGTCCTTGTCGAGGACGAAGCCCGACCCGGAGCCGCCCTGGCCGCCGAACGGGTTCGTCCCGCCGCCGGAGCTGCGGACGGCGATGTAGGCGACGCTGTCCTTGACGCGGTCGTACAGCGCGGAGACGTCGGTGGCGTTGCGCACCGACGTGGCCGGCGGCGTGGCCGACGACGCGCTGGACTCCGACTCGACGGTCGTCGTCGCCGACCCGTCGTCGTCGGTCTCGAACGC
>SYBY01000186.1 GCA_005788585.1 Actinomycetota bacterium
CAAGTACTTCGCGATCCTGCCGGCGATCTTCGCGGCCACCTACGCCGCGGCAGGCGAGACGACGGGGCCGCTGGACGCCCTGAACATCATGGGCCTGGGCACGCCCCAGTCGGCGATCATCAGCGCGATCGTCTTCAACGCGATCGTCATCCCGCTGCTCGTGCCGCTCGCGCTGCGGGGCGTGCGGTACAAGCCGTCGGGCGCCACGGCGCTGCTGCGGCGCAACCTCCTGGTCTACGGGCTGGGCGGCATCGTCGCCCCGTTCGTCGGCATCAAGCTCATCGACCTCGTCGTGCACAACCTGCTCGGGGCATGATCGACGCGTGGCGCGCGGCCGGCATCGCATCTACCTCGGCATGGCCGCGGGCGTCGGCAAGACGTTCCGCATGCTGGCCGACGGGCGCGCCGAGCAGGAGAGCGGCCGCGATGTCGTGATCGGCTACCTCGAACCGCACGGCCGGGTGGAGACCGAGGAGCAGGCCCACGGCCTGGCGTCGGTGCCCCACCGGCGGATCACCTACCGCGACCGCACGCTCGACGAGGTCGACCTGCCGGGGGTGCTGGCCCGCCGGCCCGCGCTCTGCCTTATCGATGAGCTGGCCCACACCAACGCGCCGGGCGTGGAGCACGCCAAGCGCTGGCAGGACGTCGACGCGGTGCTGAACGCCGGCATCGACGTGTGGTCCACGGTCAACGTCCAGCACCTCGAGTCGCTGAACGACCAGGTCCAGCAGCTGACCGGCGTGAAGGTGCGCGAGACCCTCCCCGACCGGGTCCTCGCCGACGCCGACGAGGTCCTGCTCATCGACCTGCCGCCCGACCAGCTCATCGCGCGGCTGCAGGCGGGAAAGGTGTATCCGGCCGAGCGGGTGGCGGCCGCGCTGAACGGGTTCTTCAAGGCCGAGCACCTCGCGGCGCTGCGTGAGGTCGCGCTGCGGCAGGTCGCCGAGGAGGTCCAGGAGAAGCGGCTGCTCGTCGACCGGCCCGTCCGCTCCGCCACGCGCGACGACCGGATGAAGACGAACCCGGCCGCGGTCGCGGTGGGCGAGCGGCTGCTGGCGCTCGTGACCCCGAACCCGCGGTCGCAGCGCGTCGTCCGCCGGGCGTTCCGGTCGTCCCAGCGCCTCGGCGCCGACCTCGACCTGCTGTGGGTCGCACCCGCCGGGCGGGAGCCTGACGAGGGGCAACGCGAACAGCTCGACGGATTGCGCCGGCTGGCCTCCGTGCTCGGCGCGCACCTGCTCGTCGAGCCGGGCGACGATGTCGTGGACACGGTCAAGCGCGTGGCGGCGGAGCGCGGGACGACCTACGTCCTGATGGGCGTCCCGGCGCGGAGAACCGGCGCGCGCCGGCTGGCCGAGCCGCTGCCGATGCGCCTCGTGCGCGCGCTGCCCGGGATCGACGTGCGCATCGTCGCGGACCGCACGCGGCGCGAGGAGCGCTCGCCATGACGCTGCTGGAGCTCGTCGCCATCCCGCTGGCGATCGCCGTCGCGGTCATGGCGGTCCTGTTGCTCCGGCGGCGCCGGGCGGCCGAACTGGACCCGGCAGCGCACCGGATCCTGTTCCCGTTCGTCGGCTCGGCGGTGTCGCAGCGCGCACTCGACGCGACCCTGCGCCTCGCCCGCGCGGAGGACGCGGTCCTGGTGCCCGCGTACCTCGCGCCCGTCCCGCTGGACCTCCCGCTCACCGCGGCGATCCCCGGGGCGGCACTGGCGGCGATGCCCGTCTTCGAGGCGATCGAGCAGCGCGCCGCCACGCAGGGCATCGCCGTCGACACGCGGATCGAGCGAGGCCGCACCGTCCGCCACGCGCTCCGTCAAGCCATCGCGCAGGAGCGGTTCGACCGCATCGTCGTCGCGGTGGCCACGCCGCAGACCGACGGGCTTGCCCCCGAGGACGTCGCCTGGCTGCTGGAACGCGGCGCCTGCGAGATCCTGGTCCTGCGCCCGCGGCGCGACCTCGTGGCGGCCTCGCGGGAACCCGCCGACGAAAGGCCCGCTGACCGGGTCTTTCGTCGGTCACGGCGGCCGGGCCCGCCGCGCGGTCACGCCGCGGCGCGGGCGGGCGGCGCCGCTGCCGTCCCGCCACGGTGACCCCCACCACCCAACAGCGCCCGCCGCCACGCCGCCGGCGCGCCCCCATACGCACGCGTGGCCGCCGCGAGCGAGCCCGCGAGCTCCTGCCGCACCGTCCCCGCACCCGCCAGCTGAAACGCTGCGTCGTCCTCGGCCCGCGCGCCATAGAGCGCAAGGGTGTCGAGCACCTTCGCGTCGCCCAGCACCGCCGGCGATCGCAGCAGCCCGACATCTCCCGTGTCCAGCGCCTCGGCGTGCAGCGGGCGCGTCTCGAGCCGCACGTCGGTCACCGTCGCCAGGTGCCCGGCCAGCTCGCCGGACCGGCCGAGGACGAGGGTGTCGCGCAGCAGCGCGGCGGCGCCGCAGCCCAGCCCGACCTCCGTCCTGCGATGCACCGCGCTGCCTGCACCGAGGATGAGCGGCTGCGCCTCCCATTCCAGCCGGGCCCGCGCGCCGACGTCCAGCCGGACGTCGACCTCCGCCGGTTCGCCCCCGCGCACGTCGTGCGCCACGCGCGCCGCGACGTCGACGAGGCGCAGCCGCGCGCCTGGGCCGCAGCGGACATCGATCTGCACGCGGTCGCCCGCCAGCAGCGACGCTGCGGTCTGCACGAGCGCGACCCGCGCGACGTCGCCGTCAGGCGAGAGGACGCGGGGGCGCAGGAGCCCGCCGCCCGCCAGGCGGGTCAGCCGCGTGGCGGCGCCGTCGCGCGTCGCGACGACCTCAATGCGTGTGGGCGTGGGTGTGCGGATGCGCGTGGTCGTGGTCGTCGGCCGCGTGGACGTGCGGCGCCATCGGGCCGGGGTCGGCGGGGACGAGGTCGCCCGCGACGTGGCGCGCCAGCTCCCCGCGCACCCAGTCGGCGATCCGCGCAACGTCCTCGGCAGCCCGCAGCGACGCCGGCAGCGTCGGCCGCCCCTCGCGACGCTCCCCCGCATCGCTGACCATCCGCTCGACGCTCGCGCCCACGAGCGGCGCGATGTCGATCTTGTTGATGACCAGCAGGTCGGCCCGCTCGACGCCCGGGCCACCCTTGCGCGGCACGTCGTCGCCACCGGCGCAGTCCAGCACGAAGATCTGGGTGTCGGCCAGCGCCGGGGAGACCGTCGCGGTGAGGTTGTCGCCGCCGGACTCGACGAAGACGATGTCGAGCGGCCCCTCCGCCGCCTCGAGCGTCTCGACCGCGAGCAGGTTCTCGCTGACGTCGTCGCGGATCGCGGTGTGCGGGCAGCAGCCCGTCTGCACCGCGACGATCCGCTCGGGCGGCAGCACGCCCTGGCTGCGCAGGAAGCGGGCGTCCTCGTCGGTGTAGATGTCGTTGGTGACGACGCCGAGGGCCAGGTCGTCCGCGAGCGCACCGCACAGCGCGGCGGCCAGCGAGCTCTTGCCCGTCCCGACCGGGCCGGCGATGCCGACGCGTAGTGCTCGTTCAGCTGACAAAGAGTCTCCGTTCCTCGAGGTTGTGGGCGAACGCCCGGCGGTCGAGCAGTGGCGTGCTCGGGGCGGGCAGCGGGTCGGTCGGCCCGATCGCCGCTGCGCGTGCCGCGAGGGCGTCGATGAGCGGCGCCACCCCGGCGAGCCAGGCCGTCGCGTCGAGCGCGTCCACCGCCAGCAGCTTCGGCGCCGCGGACACCACCGTCGCCGCGTCGTCGTAGAGCGAGAGCCGCGCGACCGCCAGGGGCTCCATGCCCGCCGCGGAGCCCGCGAGGCCCAGGACGACCGGGCGGGGCGTGAGCGCCGATACCGCCGCGTACGGCTCGAGGGCGGTGTCCGGCCAGAGCCGCAACGACAGGCGCAGGAGCGCTCGTCCGAGCCTGCGGCCCGCATCGCGGACCGCAGGGACCGGCGTGCGCGCGGCCCACGCGTCGTCGAGCTCACGCGGGTCGTCGCCCGCGGCGGCCCGGGCCGCGACGGCCGCGTCGATGAGCCCCACGGTCCGCAGCCGGGCGCGGATGAAGTGCGGGACCTCACGCGCGGTGAGCCCCGCGGCCTCCAGACCCCCGGAGTGCGCGAACCCCCCGGTGGGCGTCCGACCGTCGGCGAGGAGCAGCTCGAGCGCGGAGGACGCCATCAGAACAGCGAGTACCGCTGGGCCAGCGGCAGTTCGGAGACCGGCATGGGCTCGACGGCGTCGCCGTCGATGGTGACGACAAACGTCTCCGGATCGACGGCGATGTCCGGCGTGGCGTCGTTGTTCGGGAGGTGCGCCTTGGTGATCGCGCGGGTGTCGGCGATCGGGACGAGCATCCGTCCGAGCTCAAGCCGGTCGGCCAGCCCGTCGGCCAGCGCCTCCGGCGCCACGAAGGTCACCGCGTGGTCGGGCGCGGCCTTCGGCGCGGCGGCGAACATGGGCCGGGTGAGGATCGGCTGCGGGGTGGGGATCGAGGCGTTCGCGTCCCCGATCGGCGCACTGGCGACGGCGCCGCCCTTGAGCACCAGGCTCGGCCGGATGCCGAAGAACGCGGGGTCCCACAGCACGAGGTCGGCGAGCGTGCCGGGCTCGACCGAGCCGACCGTGCCGTCGATCCCGTGCGAGACGGCGGGCGCGATCGTGTACTTCGCGATGTAGCGCTTCGCGCGGAGATTGTCCGCGCGCTCGGTGGCCGAGAGCGCCCCGCGCCGCAGCTTCATCGCGTGGGCGGTCTGCCACGTGCGGATGATCGTCTCCCCCACGCGGCCCATCGCCTGTGCGTCCGAGCCGATCATCGAGATCGCGCCCAGGTCGTGCAGCACGTCCTCGGCGGCCATCGTCGTCTCCCGGATCCGCGACTCGGCGAACGCGAGGTCCTCGGGCACCTTCGGGTTGAGGTGGTGGCAGACGATGAGCATGTCCTGATGCTCGGCCAGGGTGTTGATCGTGTGCGGGCGCGTCGGATTCGTCGAGGACGGAAGGACGTTGGCGTGCGAGGCGATCGCGATGATGTCCGGCGCATGGCCGCCACCCG
>SYBY01000187.1 GCA_005788585.1 Actinomycetota bacterium
GAGGTCGACCTGGCCGACGAGGCCTCGGGCGTCCGGATGATGGCGCAGGGGACGGAGCTCGACGAGCTGCCGGCCGAGGAGCAGACCGCGAACGCCGCGGCCGATGAACGTGGAGGGTTGGTGATGGCGGCTTGATCTACTGCGTCGTGCCCCAGGAGATGGCGCCCGAGCTGCTCGCGCAGCTCGAGGACTACTACAGCGATGACCCGAACGTGAAGGTCATCGTCGATCGCCGGTCCGGCGAGCGCCGCACGCCGGCGACCGAGAACGAGGGCCCCGCGCTGCGCGTGGTCCGGGACCGGCGCCGCCCCCGCGTGGTCGGCGAGTTCCCGCCGGTCGATCCGCCTGCCGCGTGAAGGTCGTCGTCCACGTCGACGGCGGCTCGCGGGGTAACCCGGGGCCGGCGGCCGCGGGTGCCGTCGTCTCCACGCCCGAGGGCGAGGTGCTCGACGAGTCCGCCGAGACGCTCGGGGTCTGCACGAACAACGTCGCCGAGTACCGCGCCCTGCTGCTGGGGCTCGCTCGGGCAAAGGAGCTCGGCGCCACCGAGGTCGAGGTCGTCAACGACTCCGAGCTCATCGCCAAGCAGGTCAACGGCCAGTACAAGGTCAAGCATGCCGACATGAAGCCGCTGCACGCCGGCGCGCTGCAGGTGCTGTCGGGATTCGACCGCTGGAAGGTCCGCACTGTCCCGCGGGCGCAGAACTCGCACGCCGACGCGCTGGTCAACCAGGCGCTCGACGCCGCGAAGTAGCGCTCGCTACGCCGCCGCGGCGTCGCGGACCCTCACGGGTCGCCGGGTGATCCCGGGTCCCGTGATGCCCAGCTCGGCGCGCCGCTCACGCACGGCCTCGACGGTCATGCGGCCGTGGCGGCCCTCGGCCCGGTCGCGCGGCCTGCGGGACGCGCCGCCGATGACCGACGTGGCGAGCCGCGCCCCGATCGGGGTGCGCATCATCTCCAGCCACGGCCGGGCCATCGCGAGGGCGGCGACGTCCAGTGCGGCGGGCCGGTCGATGCCCGCCAGCCGGCGCAGGTCCCGCGGGACGAGCGCGAGCGCGGCACTGGAGAACACGCGCAGTGGCAGCTGGTAGGGCAGCAGCTCGCGTGTCACCGGGGGTGAGGCCACGAAGCTGATCGAGTCCCGGGCGGCGCTGCTGACGCACAGCTGCGGCCGCACTGCGGCGAAGTACGCGCGCATCTGGGCCACCGACGCGGGAACGTCCTCCTCTCGCGCGCCGACCAGCGCGGCGATGACGACGCCCTCGGCGAGGTAGGCGTCCTCCTCGTCGGGCGTGAGCGCGGGGCCGAACACGCGGTGCGCGGCGAGGAACGAGTGCCACTCGACGCTGTGGACCCAGACCTGGGTCTCGGGGTCGTCCGCGCTGTACTTGCGGCCGGTGACCGGGTCGGTGCCCCGGACCCGCTGGTGCATGCGCCGCACGCGCGCGGCGGCCTCGTCGGCGGTCTCGGTGTCGCCGAACGCCGTGGCGCCGACGTACGCGGCGGTGCGCTGCAGGCGGTTCAGTGCCCGGTGGCGGTAGTCGCTGTGCTGTGCGACGCCCGCCATCGCGAGCGGGTGCAGCGACTGGATGAGCAGCGCCCGCAGCCCGCCGATCAGCGCGCCGGGGTGGCTGATGACGGGCCACGCCACGGCGGCGGGGCCGAGGTACCCGGTGTCAGAGCTCGAGGACATCCTGTGATCATCCAACTGACAACGTACGATGTCAACAAGCGTCGTAGGGTCAGACCATGCACCTGGATCTCGAGGACCTGCGCGCCGTGGCCGGGATCGGCGTGGCGGGGAACTTCGCCGGCCATCTCGAGCAGGCCGGAGAGGCCGCGGACTTCGTCGGCGTCGGGCCCGTCGGCGTCGAGGCCCCGAAGGGGATCTTTCCCTGGTATGTCCCCGGCGCGGAGGGCTTCCTCGGCGCCTTCCCGCTCGCGTGCGACCGCATCGAGCTCCCCGCCTCCGACGAGCCGCTGAACCTCCAGATCGAGCCCGAGGTCGGCCTGCTCGCCGACATCACCTACGCGACGGACGGCACCGTGGCCGGACTTGCGCCCGTGGCGATCGCCGCATTCAATGACTGCTCGATCCGCCGGCCGGGCGCCCCGAAGATCAGTCACAAGAAGAACTGGGGCCCGGCGTCAAAGGGCGTGGCCCGTGCAGCATTCGAGGTCACCGACCTGTCGCCCGCCGGCCCGACCGCGTCGTTCCGCCTCGCGAGCTTCCTGCGGCGCGGGGACGAGACGCATGTGTACGGCGTCGACAGCCCACTGCCCGGCTACTCGTACTACGGCGCCCAGCTGTTGGAGTGGATCGTCGACCGGCTCAACCACCAGGCGGGCGCCGACGGCACGCCGCTGGAGGATGTCGGCGCGCTGCTCCGGGCGCATGCGCGTCCGGCCCGGGCGCTCATCGGGATCGGTGCCACGCGCTACACCGACGTCGGCGCGTCGACCTTCCTCGAGGCCGGCGACGAGGCGATCGTCATCGTCTACGACGGCGAGCAGCACACGCCCGACCGGGTCGAGGACGCCGTGCGCCGCCGCTTCGAGGACGGGATCGCCGCGTCGGTGCTGCGCCAGGTGGTGACCGAGGCGTAGGCGCTGGCGTCCGGCTCAGGCGCGCAGGTAGGTGAGGGCGAGGACGCCGGTCGAGAACTGGCGGCACGCTGCCAGGCTGAACGTCGTCTTGACCTGCGTGTCTGGGAACACGCGCAGCCCCCTGCCGATGCTCACGGGGAAGACCATCAGCCGCAGCTCGTCGACCAGACCGGCGCCGAGCAGGGCGTGCAGCAGCGTGCAGCTGCCGGCCAGGAGGATGGGGCCACCGTCCTTGGCCTTCTCCGCTTCGACGGCGGCGGCGACATCGCCCTGGAGGACCGTTGTGTTCTCCCACGCCGGGTCGGTCAGCGTCGTGGACGCCACGAGCTTCGGCATCCCGTTCATCTGGTCGGCGAACGGGCCGGTGCGAGCCGGCCAGGCCTCGGCGAAGCTCTCGTAGGTCACGCGGCCCACGAGCAGCGTGTCCGCGGCGAGCACCTCATCCAGCTTGTAGGTGATGGACTCGTCGGAGGACAGGTCCCCGACCCAGCCGGTGTGCGGGTGCGTGGGTTCGCCTCCAGGTGCCTCCATCACGCCGTCGAGGGTCACGAACTCGGACGCGATGAGACGACGCACAGGATCTCCTGATGAGGTAGCGGGCACGGCGGGTAGACCAGCCGGACCCCGCGAACTCATCGGTGGCCGTCACGCGGGTGCCGGGACGAAGCGCCGCCGCTCGAACACCGGCGGCGGTGCCGATCGCCCGTCACCCGGCACGGGTGGTGCGGGTGTGGTCGCCGGCGGACGCCAGGCAGCTGCGGCCTCCGGTGCCGGTTTGGGGCACGCCTCGCCGATCGCCCGATGCAGTGCCACGGTCGCCGTCGGCCGCTCGGCCACCACGGCGCCGACGAGCCGTCCCGCGGCGTCGTGCGTGCCGAGCGCTCCGCGCAGCGCATCGGGGTCGCCGTCGATGGCGGTCGACGCGCCGGCGAGCGGCCGCCCGAGCATGTGGACGCGCACACCCCACTGCTCGGTCCAGCCCCACGGCACGGGCACGAAGGGCCGCGCGACCTGCGGACCGTCGAGCAGCGCGTCGGCCGCGTGGCGCGCCATCGCGATCGAGGTCGCCCACTGCTCGACGCGGTGCGGGACGTCATCGAAGCGCAGGTTCGGCCACCGGGCGCAGTCTCCGCACGCCACGACGTCCTCGAGCCCCACGACGTGGGTCGTCGGCCCGCACAGCACGCCGTCCGCGGCCTGCGCGCCGGCGTCCTGGAGCCAGCCGAGTTCCGGGCGGGCGCCGATGGCGACCAGCCCGGCGTCGGCGCGGATCTCCCCGCCGTCGCTCAGCACCGCACGGATGCCGTCGCCGCGGTGCACCCAGGACCGCACCGCGACCCCCGTGATGACCTGCACGCCGCGCCGGCGGTGCAGCTCGGTGAGCGCGACGCCCAGCCGGGGCCCGACCGCCTCGCTGACCAGCGTCGGAGCGAGGTCCAGGACGGTCACGCGCGCGCCGGTCGCGCGCAGGGTGGCGGCGGCCTCCGCGCCGATGAGCCCGCCACCGACGATCAGGAAGGTCCGTGCGCTCCGGGCGGTCGCCCGGAGGCGCACTGCGTCATCGACGGTGCGCAGCGTCTGGACCCGGTCGGTCACCCGCCGGGCGCCGGGCAGGGTCTGAGGGGTCAGTCCCGTGGCGACGATGAGCCCGTCGTAGGGTCCGTAGCGCCCGTCGTCGAGCAGCACCCGGCGCGCCGCGGGGTCGAGGCCGACGACCCGGATGCCGTGGTGCCAGCGCACCCGCCCGTCGAGCCGCGCGCGCAGGCGCAACGACGCGGGGGAGGAGCGGCCCGCGAGCAGTCCCTCGGTCAGGCCGGGGCGGCGGTACGGGGCGTGGCGCTCCGCGCTCACCACCTCGATGCGTCCCTGGAAGCCGCGCTCGATGAGCCGCTCGGCCGCGCGCAGTCCGGCGACCCCGCCACCGGCGATGACGATGAGGCCGAGGCGGGAGTGGGTCATCGCCGCCCATCCGCGACGATGGCCTGCAGCGGGCAGTAGCGCTCGGCGTCGCGGGCGCGTGAGGCTGCGTCGTCGCTCTGCGGCTGCGCGACGTGGATGCGCCCGTCCCGGCCCTGCGCGAAGACGTCGGGGGCGAGGATGACGCAGAGGGCGTGGCGCCGGCAGCGGCGGTGATCGACCTGCACGCTCACGGGTCGAGCCCCCAGTTCCCTGCGGTGATCGCGTGTTCGCGGTGCGCAGCGCGACGCCAGCGCAGAACGGTGAGCACGCCGACGGCGGTCACGGCGCCGAGTGCGGCGGCCCCCACCCAGGTCAGCTGCGCGACCTCGTCGGCGGCGAGCACCACGTGCAGCGCCATGAGCGCGAAGCCCGCGTACGCCGCGCGGTGCACCGCCGTCCACCACTGCACGCCGATGCGCTTGCGCACCAGGAACGACGTCGCTGCGATCGCCAGGACGAGCAGGCCCAGCACGCCCGTCGCGACCGTGATGCCCCCGCGCGCGAACGGCACCAGGGCCTCCGGCCAGGAGAACGCCTCCTCGGGCCGGAGGGTGTGGGCGACGACGTGGCCGCCGACGAACGTCAGGCCTGCGACCGCCCACGCGAGATGCCCGAGCTGCAGGGCGTCAGCGTCTATCCGTGCCGCCCAGGGCCCGACGGCCGTCGCGATGCCCCACACGACGGCCGCGGCCAGGCAGAAGAACCCCAGGAAGCCAAGCGCGGACGCGACGCTGATGACGTCGGCATCCGCGCTCGCCACAGCGAGACCGATGTGGGCCTCAGTGCTCGTGCTCACCGTGATCGTGGTCGGCGAACCAGGCGGTGACCGCCGGGTCGCAGATCGTCAACTCCGGGTTCTGCGGGTCGGTGGGCGTGGCCTCCTCGGCGCCGGAGGCGTGGATCGTCACGCCCCCGTCGCAGCTGGTCGCGTCCTCGTGATGGTCGACGGTGAACGTGAACTTCTTCGTGCCGTCGGGGCTCTTGAGGTACCCGGTGACCGCCTTGGTCGTGAGCTTCTTCAGCATGCTGACCTCCCACACGCCGGCCGGCCCCTCGAACCCGTCCTTCGTCGTCGCGGTGCCGAAGAGGTGATCCTCGTCGGTGCCGTGCGCGGGCCCGGGGTGCAGCTCGAGGTCGTAGACGACCTTGCCGGCGGCGTGGTCGTGACCATGCGCGGGGTGGGCGATGCGCAGCGTCTCGCCGTCGCCCGGCGCGGGCAGCGGATCGAGGAACCACGAGCGCTTGCCGGGATCGCACAGCGTCAGCGTCAATGCGACATCGACGCCGTCCGGCCGGGTGCCGTTCGCGGTGAGCGTCACGCCGCAGTCGGCGCGGGTCGCCTCGGCTCCGGTGAACGTCGCCTTCACGCCGCTGGGCGTCGTGATGTCGCCGCGGATGCCCTCGGCGGTCCGGATGATCGAGCCCTTCCACGTCCCGGCCGGTCCGGTGAAGCCGTCCTCGGTGACCAGGTCTCCGGACAGGTGCTCCTCACCGGGCGCGTGCGCGGCGCCGGGATGGTCGGCCATCAGTGACGCGACCGGCCCGGACGCGACGGTCGTGCCGCCTTCCTTCCATGTCAGCTGCGACGACCGGTAGGTGGTGAGCTTCCCGGGGCGGTTGAGCTCATCGGTCTCCATCTTCAGCGGCGCGGAGGGCGCGGTGTTGGTGCCGCAGCCGCGCCACTCGGGCTTGTTCCACGCCTTGACGCTGTTGGCGGTGGTGAGGAACGGGTGGTCGTGCGCGTACAGGCCCCAGTCGTTCTCGCAGCCGGGGACGACCCACACGTGCATCATCCAGAGCGACGCGAAGTCCTCGCGCTTGCCCTGCCAGATGTCCTCACACCACGCCTTGCTGGCGGACTCGCTGCCGATCACGATCTTCTCGGCGGGGGCGAACAGGCGCCGGGCGGCCGTGCCGGTGGTGAAGCACAGACCGCGGTGCTGGTGCCACACGTCGTTGTTGCCGACGAACACGTTCTTCGGCTTCTGGTCGCTGAGCACCGCGTACATCACGCCGACCAGGCGGGAGTTCTCGTCGTTGCCGTCGTAGATGAGGACCTCGGGGTTCGCCGGTTCGACCTTGTCGTCGAGGAGCTCCCAGCGACCCATGTGGGTGCCGGCGCCGGCGAACCACGGCGTGACGAACGTGAAGCCCGCGTCGGTCGAGTCCTTGAGGGTCGGGTACTGCTTGGCGAAGTCCCGCGTGGCGGTCAGCTGCTGCTTGAGCTTGTCGCACACGACCGGGTCGGTGAGCGTGTTCCAGTGGTCGGTCAGCGCATGCATGTGGCCGCCCTGCATCCGGCCGTCGTACATGTGCTTGGAGATGTTGAAGTTGAACCAGTAGCGCGTCAGCTGCCGGAAGTTCCAGCGCCAGAGCTCACGCGCGTTGTGGCGCAGGAAGTGCTCGCCCCACTTCGGGGTCATGCTGCCGGTCTTCTGCTGGCGGACCGTGTCGTTGTACGCCTTGGTGTTGAACCCGAGGTCGCAGCGATCGGCGTCGGCCGCCGGGATCGGCGGGCCGTCGTGGCCATGCTCACCGCCGCCGTGTTCGTGCCCCTCGCCGGCGGCGAAGGCGATGCTCGCAAACACCAGTGCCGCGCCCAGCGCAGCGATCAGCAGGGCGGCGCCCCACCGTGAACGTGACTCCCTGTATGGCACAGCTCCCCCTCTGGACTGCGCCGCCGCATGCCCCCCAGACGCGCGACGGCAGTGCTCTCCCCGACGGCGGGGCACTGTACACCCTGGTACCAGTGCGCTGGAAGTTTGTTGTGTTCGCGCTCCGCCGTTGGTGACCGATCAGCCCGAGATGCACCACAATCGCGACAAGGGGTCGCACCGCATCCTGGGCGGCGCGGTCAGCGCTCGAGCACCGAGAGGTTGTCGCGCTGCCGGTCGGCGATGAAGCTGCCGAGTCGCTGGTCGTCGGTGGCGTCGAGGTCGAGGAACCGCAGGCCGCAGGCGCCGCTGCGGTCGGCGCGCGCGACGCGGGCGCACACGAGCAGGACGTCGGCGCCCAGCGTCAGGCGCAGCCGCACCTTGTCGTCGACGCGCAGGCGCGGACACGACGCGAGGCGTACGCCCGTCACCGAGACGTCGATCGTGCGCGTCGGGATCCGCTCGCCGCCGGGAAGGGAGACCTCGGCCTCGCATGCCGCCCGGACGCGGTAGGCCGCGCGGCGCTGCGGGGTGGTCTCCAGCTCCTTGACCGCCAGGATGCCGTCCTTGTCGACAGCCCCCCGGGCGGTGATGAGCCCCGCGGTGGTGTTCGCGCAGGTGAGGATCGCCTGGCCGGCGATGACGCCCTTCGGGAACGCGAGCGTGACCTTCTTGCCGTCGACGACGGTGATGGTGACGGGCGTGGTGCGTCCCGTGGTCCGGAGGACCGCGTCCTGGCCGCTCAGCGCGTCGAGCGGCGATGACTTGCGTGTGAAGAGCATGGGCCTGGTGAGTGGCGACGAGCTGTGTTGGGTCCATCGGCCCACCGCGCAGGAACCCGAAACCGGTGGGGAGGTGGTGGACGGGTGTCGCACGGCGGACTCGCCGATGCGGACCCGCGCTCTACCCCCGCGCTGCGAGGTCCTCGTGACCTTCGGGGCGTGCCGGGTCGGTCGTGAGCGGGATGTCGTCCCGGAACCCGGGTGCGACGCGCACGCACGGGCCCGGGGCGGGCGGCTCGGGGCGGCCCAGACCCTCCGGATCGGGGGCTCCGAACTCGCCGGCGCTACCGCGGTGATCGGTCGGCGTCTCGCCGGTGAGCGGCTCGGGCAGGACGACGTCGATGCACTTGGGGATGCTGATGAGCAGACTGCCATAGCTGGTGCCGTCGGGGGCGAACTGGGGTGCGTAGCGGGTGAGGACCGTGACGCTGACCTTCCCGGGGGCGCGCAGGACGTCAACGCCGCTGAACGGCTCGAACCCGCCGGACCACTGGACGCGCAGCACCGACCCGTTCTCGAGGACGTCGATCCGGTCGATGTCGGTGGGCAGGTCCTGGTCACCGGTCGGCAGCGGCGTCGACGTCCGCTTGCCGCGGCGGTCGGTCACCTCGATAGCCGTGGTCTCGCCGATGGCGCCGGTGGACGGCAGCGCGGCGAGGAACGCCCTGTCGCGCACGGCCAGGCGGGCGTAGCGCCCATCGGGCCGCCGGATCGCCAGCCGCCGGGTACCCGGCTTGACGATGCCGCCGAGCGCGACGAGTTGAGGACCGAGCCGCCGGGCAACGAGCGCGGCGACGGGACCGTCGTCGTCGAACCTGTTGGTGCACCCGTTGGTCGACTGCGGGGTGGGCGCGGCCGGCTGCCAATCGCCCGTTGCGTACGCGGTGAGCGGCACCAGCGTCGGCATGTCCAGGAAGGAGCCCCACTCGGCCGACCACAGACCGGCCTCCCCGGCGATGAGCCTGCCGGGCTCGACGCAGATCTTCTTGTCGTGGGTGGCGAACCGCGTGAGCGCCACGCGCGGGCCGCCGGTCGGGTCAGAGACGACGAGCGGACGCCGGACCGATCCGGCGACCAGGCGCGAGAACTCCCGGTTCCCCGACCTGCGGCCCGTGCGGAAGTCGATCCGCCACGTCTTCGAGCGCCCGCGGAAGAGGATCGCGACCTGTGACCGCTTGACCGACCCGGGTAGGACGGCGAGCCACGCACGGCGGCGGGGCGACAGGTCCACGCGCCGCGTGCGCCCGCGCGCGACGATGTCCACGGCGCGGACGTCTCCCCGGGCGACGCCTCCAAGGACGGTTCGAGTGAACCGCGTCGGGCGTGCCGGGTCGTCGGCGATGCGTTCGATGATCTGCGGGAGCCAGTCGAAGGCATCGCGCGGGCCGACTGTGGCGCACACGCTGCGGTCCTCGCGCGTCATCACTCGGGACGTTCCGCTGGCGAACGTGCGCACGAGCTGGCCGCCTCGCAGCCGTCCGAACTGCACGCACGTGACCGTTTGGCGGGAGAAGCGTGATGCCGGCCGGGCGCGCCAGGTCTTGAGTGCCCACACCGGACCGCCCGCCGGGTCGCTCGTGGTCTGCGAGATCCGCTCGGTGCCGGCCACCAGGGACGGGGCGGCGGCTTCGGCGGTCGTGCTTCCGGTCAGCCCGGCCATCAGCGCCGCGAGGGTCATGGAGCGCCGGGGAGCCACGCCCACCCTCTACCCACAATCCGCTGTGCGAACCAGATCTCAGAGCGCCACGAGGCGCGAGCGTTCCTCGGCCGGCAGGCGCTCGATCGCGTAGCGGAGCATCGTCCGCGGCATCTCGGCCAAGTGGCGCTCGACGAACGCCACGAGCGGCGGCTCGTCACGCTTGCCCGCCTCGCGCAGCATCCATCCGCATGCCTTGTGGATGAGGTCGTGCCGGTCGGCCAGCAGGCGCTCGGTCAGGCGAAAGGTCGCGTCGAGCTCCCCGGCGCGGATGAGGCGCAGGGTGGCGATGATCGCGATGCGGCGCTCCCACAGGTCGTCAGACCCGGCGAGCGTGTCGAGCAGCTCCTCGTCGTGATCGAGGATCCAGCCCCCGACGACCGCGGGCGCGGACGCGTCGACGAGGTCCCAGTTGTTGATGTGGGCGGTGTTCGCCAGGTACAGCTCGAGGACGGCGCGGCGCTCGTCCTCGTCGCCGCGGTCAGCGCGCCGCGCAAGGATGAACAGGGCGACCAGGCGCTCCTCGTGCACGGGGCTGTGCAGCAGGTCGGCCGTGGCGTCGAGTGGAAGCGCGGCATGCCGGCGAGCCACGGCGCGCGCGGCCGGCACACGGACGCCGAGGAACTTGTCGCCCTCGCCGTAGCCGCCGGGGAACGCCTGGAAGTACCGCTCGAGCTCGGGCACCCGGTCAGGCTCGGCGGCGGCACGGAGGTCACGTCGGAGGTCGTCGAGCACGGGAAGCCTGACGCTAGCCGGGAGGCGCGGGTGTCGCGACGATCCAGCGGTGCAGGCGCTGGGTGCTCCAGACCTCCAGGCCGAGCCCGCTGGCACGCTCGGTCAGACGCTTGTCGTCGGTGACGAGGAGGTCGCACCGGGCCAGCGCGGTCCCGGCGATGAGGGCGTCGGCCATGTGCTTGTTCTGCCCGGCGTGCACGGCGTCGACGACGGGCCCGCCGTCGGCGCCCACGGGCGGAAGGACCTCGCGGGGGAGCGCGCGCAGGCGCTTGCGCCGTCCGGGGTCAGGGACGGCTGCGAGCTGGTCCTCCTGGATCTGGGTGGTGAAGAGCGCGATGCGCCGATCGCGCGTCGCCGCGGTCACTGCCGCGCGGAACTCAGGGTCGTCGGCGACGGCGTCGAAGACCATGGTGTCGATCATCACCGCAAGGATGCCCGCAACGTAGCGCGGCGGGACCCGTGTTCGACGTGCGTCAGCGCCGGCGGACTGGCGGGCCGTCGTACCGCGGGAGGCCGTCGTCGGGCAGCACCTCCCATGGCGCCTTCGATGCCAGGAACGTATGGAACTGCGGGGCGATGTGCGGATCGTCATCGAGCGAGCCGAGGCGGATGGAGACTTCGGGTCCATCGGGCCAGTCGCCGCCGAACAGGCTCGACCCGCAGGTCCGGCAGAACGCCTTGGTCATGCCGCCGGGTGGCCGATAGGCCTCGATCAACTCTTGACCTGTGATGAGGGTGAACGCCTCTTTGGGCACACGGCCTTGGGCTGAGGCCGCGGCACCGGAGTGCTTGCGGCAGCGTGAGCAGTGGCAGAGGTTTGCACGCAGGAACGGCTGGGTGATCTTGAAGCTGACCCCGCCGCATAGGCAGCTCCCGTGGATGGGGTTCATGGGCGCATCTTCGCGACTCCGCGCACGTGGAGGGGCGGCGATCCGGTCCAGGCCACGCGGTCAATGCGTCCGGACTGCGATGCACCTCAGCGCTGAGCTGGGGAAGAATCCGCATGCGTGCGGCGTCCTCTGGAGCAGCGCAATGTTCAATCGCGAGGAGCCCACCGTGTCCACCTGCATCAACCTGCGCGCCGCCGCCGCGACCTTGGCGGCGCTTGTCGCACTGGCTGCCACCGCGGTCGACGCCACCGCCGCCGCGAAGGCCGGCACGGCCAAGGGCCGTCCGGGGGCCGCCTCGACCACCTCGAAGATCCAGGCTGCACCCACCAACCCGTCGAGCAAGCAGCAGCGCCAGAAGTGCACGCAGTGGACCGCCCGCCTGCAGGCGGCCGCGGGGTTCACGCTCCAGATCGAAGGGACCGCGAGCGCGGCGCAGCCCAGCCCCGAGGTCGAGGCTATCGCCGACCGCGCGATGGATGACGGCTGCATGGTGATCTACTGAGGCTGTGAAGCCGGGCCAGTGGTCCGATCGCGGGCGGGCACGCGGCTTCGGCCTGCGGACGGCGAGCGATGAAGGTGCGTGGCGCTAGTGGGCGAGCACGTCGGGATCGTGGATCCCGGACAGCTGCCCGATCGCAGCCCCGAGGGTCAGCCAGGTCTCGTCATCGATCTGGTCGGCGAGGCGCTTGGTCGCAGCTTCGGCGTCCTCGGCGCCCAGCGTTTCGGGCGTGCCGTTCTGAGAGTTCGGTTCGCGCTCCATGGCGGGGACGTTATCGCCGCGGATGAGGTCGGTTGCGCCGGGAACAGCCGGCGGGTCGTCTGTGCAACGCGGAGTCGTACGTGCCGACGGTGCGCCGCTGATCGAGGTGGGAGCGGGGTGCCGGAAGGCGCGCTGCGCCGGCCGCGTCCGGTTCGCTCACACGGCGATGACGCCCGCCCGGTTGCCTGCCGGATGGACGCCTGGCTGCAAGGTCGGTTCGCACGTCGGTCTCTTGCCGACCGCGAGAGCATTCGAATCGGCCGCGTATAGGGTGAAGAGCGTGCCGCGAGGGAAACGGGAGCGATCACGCGCTATCGCCCGGGTGGCTGAGGAGACGGGGTCGCTCAACGGCGATGAGGATGCCTGGGAGCCCCAGCATGAGATGCACGCGCTCGCCGTGTTCAGTGCACACATCGAGTACGACGTCGGCGGAACGTGGGAGTTCGAGGACGGACCCGAGCGCGTCGCGCTCGATGAGGCGTTGGCCTGGGGCCGCAAGCGTGCGGCCAAGGTCGCGGTGCAGTGGTACAGCCCTCACGGCGAGATCGTCTCGTCGGCGGGCGAGCTCCACCTCGAAGGAGCACCCGTCTGAGAAGGGGAGATGCTCGTCCCCCGGCGGATTCCAGGGTGGGAGCACCTGGATAGGACTGACGAGGACGAACCGATCTCCTGGGAGGTCGTCGCGCGTGGGTCCGTGCTGCCGGTGGGCGAAACGTTCGCCGAGCGGCTTGCCGACGGGTTGCGCGCGGTACCGGGCATAGAGGTCGTCGCCGTCAAGGCGGACCCGGCATCGCTACCCGAGGGCGGAACGGGGTACCTCGCGACAGATGACGTGGCCGTCCACGCTCGACTCGTCGCACGGACCTACAACGACGCGTGTCAACGAGCTACCGATGCCTGCGCGGACGTCGCAGGCCACTGCGCGCCCGCCTCAGAACAGCATTGGGACGCCGAGCAGACTGAGGCGTATCCGACGGGCTCACGTGCCGCGGGGAACGCAGACGTTGAGCAGCGGGGGTACTTCTACTAGCACCACTGGCCGATCGGACGGCCCGGTCCAGGTTCAGGCGGTCCGGGCGTGGATCGGCATGCGCTCTCCCGTGCGGGAAACGCTGATGGCCAAGGACGAGCACCCGTGGACCTTCGAACTGGCCGACCCGGTAGCGACGGGCGGTAGGCACCAGTCGGCCGCTGCTCAGCCGACTGGCCTCAAGAACAAGAACACCCCGCCGCGAGCGGGGCCTTCTGTGCGAAGCGGATCATCGAGAGCGGCGCGCACGGCGACCGGGATGACGTCGCTGGCGAGGTCGCCGTCGTTCTGGATGACCTCGATGAACGAAATCACGGAAGGGGAGGCACTCTCATGCGACTGACCGACCTAGCCGCATGGCCCGACACACTCGACGACCTGCGCTTCTCCCCCGCGTAGGAGCAGCAGACGGCGCACGCCGGCTGACCGTGCTCACCGACGACATCCCGATCGGCGAGCTCGACGTCTGCCCGACCGCGTGGCACTTGAACGTCCTCCACGACGGCGCGATCACGGAGCATGCTTCTTGGCATCCGACCGTGAAGCCGCCCTCGACATGCGGGCCCTCGCCATCCGGGCTGTCATGCACGTGCTCCAGTCCCTTCGCGCATCCGCGGGCAGACAGCCCTGCGAGCGGCGCGCTGTAAGCGCTGCAGTAGCCGCGACTCGGTGTTCGCAACCTCGACATTGCGCAATGCATCGCAGAATGGATGGAACCTTTGCATCGCTTAGGAAGAAAAACAAACCAATCTTGCATCGCGGCCGATTGGTCCCTGACTGGTCGGGGTAGGCGCGCCGGCGCGAGGCAATCCCCAGACAGGAGGCAGGCGTGCAAAGCACTAGTAGTCAACGTTTCGGAAGACTGCGGCGCGGACGCGGGAGGCGGCGAGGAGCCGTGCCGTTCGTCGTCGCGTTCGTGATGGCCTTTGGACTAGCCGCCACCTCCGTGGCGGTAGCAGACCACTACCACGTATGTTGCGGCACGTTTGGAACTGGGCACGCTCTGGTCCATGGCTACTCGACGACCGACGACACATGGCACGGCCGCAGCCACGCGGCAAACGTCGTTCAGGCGCACTACTGCGCTGCCGGCGCGTCTGGATCCACGCTGGGTGACTCGTATGTGTCTGGCCAGAGCACATGCCAGATCCAGGTGTGGGGCAACCAGTTCGTTCAAGGACTCGGAGAGAACTGCCATTCCTGGGGCTACGTTGATTGGCCAGGAATCACGTCAGCGCACTACCACAGCCATCACAATGTGTGCGGGAACCACGCCGGCGCCAACCCCTGGGAGACGACTGTGAATACGAGAATCAAGCTGGCCGCCGTGGTAGCAGCGGGGATGGGGCTCGGTGCTGCTGCGGGCGCGTCACTGTCCATTGGGTCTGGCGCTGAGACGGGTGATCGACGGGCGGCGTTCGCCGAGACCGTCCCCGCGACGCCAGAGACCGCGAGGATCGGGACCCGAGATGCGGCCGATCCGCGTGGTGGGCCGCCGTGGGCGCTGAAGGAGTTCCTTGCCGTCGACGGGCGTGTTTGCGCTCGCCCGGGGCGCCGTCAGGCAGACAAGGTCGGAGGGCTTACCGACAAGGGGCAAGTCCGGGAGGGCAACCTCACGATCGGCGCTATCTGTCTCGACCGAGCCGCGCTGGACGCGGAAGTCCCGGTCGACTGGCACATCTCCACCGACCACCTCAATCCGTTGACCGGTCAGCGCGATCCGGTCACCTACGTCTGGGGTTTTGTCGCGGCTGGTTACGAGACGGTGCGGATCAAGACACGCACGGCTGAGACAGCGGCGGAGGTCACCGATCGCGGCGGATTCATCGCCGTGGTACCAGGAGATGGGGTCGCCGACCCGTCCAGTATTCAGCTGGCGGCGGTGTCACCTGAAGGCAAGTCCGTGAATGTTTCTGTGCCGCCCGTCGACCCTGCGCTACTTGAGCGCATTCGTGTCATGCGCGATCCCGCCAAGGTCAAGGAAGCCGCAGAGGCCGCCGAGAAGCGCCAGCACCCCGAGGCGGTCGAGTAGACCGACCGTTCTGCGTGCCGTGGGTCGAGGACCCACGGCACGCTTCGGCGCGAGTCTGCGGGGAATCCAACGGCGTATGGGGACAGTCCGCGGATGGGCCGGCCTGTTCGGCGAAGCCGACAGTCCGTCAGTCCAGACGCCCGAGGCGCGGACGCAACCCGGTGTGCCTGACGCCCAAGAGCGTCGGCACTCTCGTCGAGGATCGGCGTGCCCGGCGCCAGCCGGTGCGTGGCCATACTCGAGGTCTAGTCGATTCATCCGGCGAGGGTCAAGCGGCCGGGCGCGTGCCGCGCGCACTATGAGGCGAGCAGCCGCTGACTTGCACCCGCGCAAGACGCAGAGACGTTCGCCGATCAGCAGCGGACAGCGATAATCGGCGAGTGCCGACGAGCGAGACACCTCGTGAACGCCGGGAGCGGGCGGCCATCCGATTTCGACCCGACCACGTGCGATTACTGCTGATCGCGGAGGCGCCTCCGTCCGGCCTCGATCGGTACTTCTACTTTGAGCACGTCTCAGTGGGGGACAGCCTGTTCCGCTAGTGGTTCGCGCCGTGCTGAACGAGGAGCCGTCGCGCAACCAGAAGCCTCACCAGATCGGTCGCCTGCGTGACCGGCGGCGTGTTCCTGATGGATCTCAAGCCCGAACCGAAAGTAGGCAACGAACCGCTCGACGCGTTTGTTCCTGACCTCGTCGCGCGAGCGGTCGCGCTGAAGCCCGACCATGTGATCACGATCAAGGCCAACGTCTGCGACCTCTGCCAGGGGCCGCTGCAACGCGCCGGCCTCGATGTCGGCCGCGAACGCCTGCCTTTCCCGGGAAGCGGCCAGCAGACCCGGTTCGAAGAAGGGATGGGTCGCGCGCTAGCAGCCATCGGGTGGAAGCTCTGAGAGACGAACGGTAGGTGCGCTGCGCTCGCGTCTGCAGGTATGCGTGTGCGCCAGGTGGGTTCCGGGCGACTCAGGCGGCCGGCGGAGCTGTAAGGGGCGCTCGTAGCGAATGCTCCGGCCTCGCGGTCCAGCGCAAGCGTCCGTTTGGGTCAGATCCGCTCCTCCCCAGCTGCACCTTTTGGATGCCGGCCCAGCCGTCTTGGTCAATGAAGCTGATCTCAACCGTCAGCCTCGCTGACGAGTGCGCCAGAACGGAAAGGGCGTCGTGGCTGAACCGCAGCTGCATGTGCTCTTGGACGTCGACCGGGAGCCGACCGGCCACGGCCTGGCGCACGTTAGTGGGGTACTGCACTGTCACGCCGCCCGGAATGGCCGCGCCGGGTATGTGCAGCCTCACATCCGTGGCCGTGGTTGATCCTCCGGCATTGATCAGCGTGCCGGAGAGGCGAGACACGCTCGTGTCGAGTACGAACGCCTCGCCGCTCGGGAGCGGACGGAAGTCCGCTGCCCTCGCCTCCGCGCGGCCTTGCGCCTCCAGGAGCTCGCGACGCCGATCGATCTCCATGCGCTCCCGATCGAGCTCCTCGCGCCGGTCACGCGCCCGGCGATCCTCGTCCGTCGGAGCGAGAAGTCGGCGCTCGAGCATCGTGATCTCCTCTGGTGACGCTTCGGCAGTCTGACCCGGACGACGTATGAAGATGCGACCTTCGGGGGCTGTGTCGTACGCGCGTTGCAGCGTCGCGATGGTGTTCCCCGGACGGGGCGGCGGGATCTCCAAAATGAGGATGGTCTTGCCGTCGAGCTCAACCAGGAAGGGGTCCCATGACACGCGCCCCTGCGGGACGTACTGGGCGAGCGCGTTGTTGAGGTCTGCCGGATCCGGCAGGTCGATTCCGAGCACGCGGCCCGGCTCGACGCCGATCAGCAAGTAGGCGTATCCGTCGAAGTACCGCTGCGCCGCAGCCACTTCCCGGTTGGCGAAGCCCAACAGATGTCGAGCAATGCTGAACCTGGCCCTCGGGTCGGAGAGATCGAGCGTGCTCTTCCACTCGATCCCTCTGGTCTCGGGCTCGCTCGCGTGAGCGTCTCGAACGGCCAACACCAGAGCCTCCAGCGCACTCGGGTCGGCTACGCGCTCGTTCGGAACGCCGAGGGTCATGCGGACCATCTCCAACAGCATTGAGCGTCGGGTCCGCTTCTGGTCAGCCTGTCGACGGTCGGAATCCGGCGCTCCATTCGTCGCGAGGGTATCTCCGCCGGAGACTGCGTTGGCGATTCCTCCGGACGGCAAGCGGAGCTTGCTCCGCTGCGTGAACCGGACACCTCGGGCAGACTCTCGACGATGCCCGAAACATACGTCGGCACCATTCAAGGAGCCATGCTGCGACGAGGGTTCTGGCTCTTGTCGGCGCCGCGTGAAAACTGACCCCCCTCCGCCGTTCGAAAACTGACCCCCTCGGATGGGTCGGCGGAGTCGTCCGGGGTGGTGCTGAGCCTCGTCGTTGTTGAGCGATGAGGGGGCGGCGCAGAGGGTGGTTGACGTGGAGCAGTGGGCTGAGCTGCGGCGCGAGCATTTCGTCGGGGGCAAGTCGATCAAGCGCCTTGCGCGCGAGACGGGGTTGTCGCGGAACACGATCCGCAGGGCGTTGCGGGCTGAGGGGCCGCCGGGTTACCGGCGGCCGGCGAAGCCGGGCGTCCTCGAGCCGTTCAAGGCGGACATCCACAAGCTGTTGAAGGACGACCCGGCGATGCCAGGGGTTCGGGTCCGCGAGCTGCTGGAGCCGCTGGGCTGCACCGCGGGCAAGACGGTCGTCGATGACTACCTGCGCGAGGTCCGGCCGCTCTTCGCGCCGCCTGCCAGGACGTTTCAGCGGACGGTCTATCGGCCCGGGGAGATCTGCCAGTTCGACGTCTGGGAGCCCCGCGACGAGATCCCGGTCGGGCATGGCCAGACCCGGCAGGGCTGGGTCGTCGTCGCGTGCCTGGGCTACAGCCGAGCCGGCGCTGGAGTCCTGGTGTTCAGCAAGCAGACCGAGGACCTGCTCGCCGGGATCGCGGGCTGCCTGACCCGGCTCGGCGCGCTGCCGCAGACGCTGGTCTGGGACCGCCAAGCCGGCATCCACGCCCGCGACGGCAGGCCGACCGACGCGTTCGCGGCGTTCTGCGGCCAACTCCGCGTCGGCTGGCATTTCTGCGAGGGCGCCGATCCGCAGGCCAAGGGCGCCGTTGAGCGGCTGCAGGGCTACGCGGAGACGAACTTCGAGCCGGGCCGCAAGTTCGCCAACGAGCTGGACTTCCAAGACCAACTCGACGGCTGGTTCGCGAAGGCCAACGCGCGGACGCACCGCACGATCCGTGCCAGGCCGGCCGACCGGCTCGCCGAAGAACACGCAGTGATGGCCGCGTTGCCGGCGGTGATGCCCAACCCGACGAGACGGTGGACGATGCGCGTTCCGCCCGATCCGCACCTGCGCCTCGACACCAACGACTACAGCCTCGATCCGGCGTTCGTCGGCCGACGCGTCGAGGTCCGCGCCGACCAGCAAGCAATCACCGCGGTCGTTTTGGACACCGGCGAGATCGCCTGCGAGCACCAGCGGGTGTTCGCCCGGCACCGCACGATCACCGCCCTGGAGCACGCCCGCGCGCTGAAGACCGCGCGAGGCGCTTCCGCGGAAGCGCCCGTCGAGGTCCGCCCGCTCGCGCGCTACGACGCCCTGATCGCATGAGCGGCCCGTCGTCTGAGCTGGCGCATCTGTTCCGCGCGCTCAAAGCCCCCGCCGCCGCGCGGGCATTGCCGAAGCTCGCCGACCGCGCCCGCGACGAGGAATGGAGCTACGAGCAGTTCGCCGCCGCGCTGCTGAAGACCGAGACCGACAGCCGCGACAGCCATGGCGGCCAAGCCCGGATCAAGTCCGCCCGGTTCCCGGCGCGCAAAACGCTGGAGGAGTTCGACTTCGCCTTCCAAGCCAGCCTGAAGCGCGAGACGGTGCTGCACCTCGGCCAGCTCGACTTCCTCGCCGGCAAGGAGAACATCGTCTTGCTCGGCCCGCCCGGCACCGGCAAGACCCATTTGTCGATCGCGCTGGGGATCCGCGCCTGCCTCGCCGGGAACCGCGTCGTCTTCAAGACCGCGACCGAATGGGTCGCGCACCTCGCCGACTCGCAGCGCCAAGGACGCCTCGACAACGAGCTCGACCGCCTCACCCGCATCCCCTTGCTGATCGTCGACGAGGTCGGCTACATCCCGTTCGACCCCCAGGCGGCGAACCTGATGTTCATGCTCGTCTCGCGCCGCTACGAACGCGCCTCGCTGATCGTCACCAGCAACAAGCCCTTCAGCGCCTGGGGCGACATCTTCGGCGACGACGTCACCGCCGCGGCGATGATCGACCGACTCGTTCACCACGCCGAGATCCTCGCGCTGAAAGGCGACAGCTACCGCCTCAAAGACCGCGACCTCGCACGACCACCCGCCGCCACCGACTGACCCACCCCGCCGGCGGGGCCGCTCGCTGGATCTGCTCCGGCTCGGCCCTCCGGGCCTTCACCTCCGCAGACCCAGCGACACCCAAAGGGGGGGTCAGTTTTCAAACGGCGCTAGGGGGTCACTTTTCGAGCGGCCTTGACAGTCTCGGGCTTGCCCGACCTGAGTAGCTCGAAGAACCTCTCGAAGTCCTTGGTGCCGGTGACACAGACGAAGTACCGGCGGTCGGAGCCCTCGGACTCCAGCAGCTTGTTCACTCGATCGAAGTGCTCCTTGGCGTGCTGCATCTTGCCCTTGTTGCGCCAGCTGTCGTCCCCGTCGTCCTTGACTTCGACTACCACCACGAGGTCGCGGTCCTCTAGCCAGAGGAAGAAGTCCGGATTGAACTTCCCGCGCTTGGATCGACCGACCCCGCCTTCCTGGAAGGCGTACTCGATCTCGTAGACCCCAGTGTCCGGGGCCTTGATCCAAGAACGGAGCGCCTTGGCGTTGCGCGGCTGGAACAGCCGCTGGACGAACCGACGCTCCGGCTGGTGGTCGGTCAGCACGACGTTGACGGGTGACCGGAAGTCGTAGGTGTTGGTGACCTCGTCGTAGTTCTTGGGGTCGGGCATCTCTTCGGCCTTGACCAGGGCGGCGCGGTCGTCCTCGTCGGACAGCTCGGAGGAGCGCTCGTCGTAGAACAGACCTGTCTGCCGTGTCAGGCCCGCCAAGCGGGTGCGAACGGGGCGCATTTCCGCCGTGCTGATGGTCTTCAGGCCGGTGGCCTGCGTCTGCAGGCGAGCGATGCTTTTCGCGGTGCGTTGTCGCAGGCCGCCGAAGCTGTTGAGGATCCGCTGGCGGTTCTCCTGCGTGACTTGGGTGCCGTCTGATCCCTGAGCTGTCAGCGCGGAGACGATCATGTCCCGGACGCGGTCCTTCGGGTAGGTGGCGGCGAGGTTGCCGTCGGTCCGCTTGTCGTGTGCGAGGAGCTTCTCCCGGACATCAGCTACGACTTCTTCGACGTCGTAGAGGCGTTCGGTGACACGGACCGTGAGCACAGATGCGCGGGTGGCGTTGGTCGCCGACACGAACTTCGTCTGCTTGTCGACGTCGATCTGCTGCACGAGCTTGAGGCTGTCGAGCCGCTTGTTGGTCTCCAGCTCGGTGACCTTCACCGACTGCGGCAGCTCCTCGGTGATCAGCTGATGCAGATCGAAGTGCGGAGCGGTCTCGCGGTCGACTGGCACCTGGCTGATGACCGTCTCCTGGTCGAGGATCTCGGCGACGAAGTCGTCGATCTCCGCGCCCCAGCGCTGGTGGTTGAACACGTGGACGACCGGCGTGCCGCCGATGCCGTCCGGACGACGAAGCCCTCGGCCAAGTACCTGACTGATGAGCAGCTTGCTGTCGAACGCGCGCTTCTGGTGCGGGTAGATCTGGAACACGTTCTTGACGTCCCAGCCTTCGGTGAGCATCGAAACTGAGACGATCCACTCGGTCGGGTCCGCGGGGTCGTCGACGGTGCGGAGCTTCAGCAGGTTCGCCTGATGCTTGTGGTTGGAGGTCACTACGAGCACGCGTGTCTCGGCGGTGGCGTGGTCCATGCCAGGCTGGCGCGACAGG
Organism: Actinomycetota bacterium; assembly: GCA_005788585.1. The sequence continues at coordinate 21,131 of SYBY01000187.1, forward strand.
AACGCGATCAGGTCCAGGGCGAGCTTCTCGGCGCTCTTGATGTCCTTCGTGACGGCGATCGTCAGCGGCTTGGTCGGCTTGTAGGTCTTGCGGTTCTTCTCGTGCTGGGCCAGCAGCTTCTGGAACCGCTCGTCATCGGAGTTGCTGTCATCTTCAGCGAGGTAGAAGACCTCCTTGACCCATCCGTCGTTGATCGCGTCACGGACCGCGTACCGGTAGACGACGTCGGCGAAGTAATCGTTGCCGGCGTAGCACGTGCCCGACACGCCGAGGTGCCAGCGGAAGCCGAACCGGCCGTCGGCGATGAAGTCGTGCCACTTCTTCGCCGTCTGCCCGGATGCGCTGATGACGTGGTGCACCTCATCGCTGATCACGAGGGTGCGGTGGCCTTGTCCGAGGAAGCTGTCAGCGAGCGAGCTGCCGGCGTCTCGTATGCGGCGTGTCGGTTCTCGACGCAGATGTCTCCGGGCTTGACCGTCTGGGCGCCGGTGACGATCGTCGGCAGGGTGTGCCCGCCGGGACGAATCGGGAGCAGGTCGGTCAGGTCGCTGTCGGCGGTCAGCTCCTTGAACTTGTCGGTCAGGCCGGCCTCGATCGTCAGCGAGGGGCAGAGCGCCAGGACGCGGTCGACGAGCCCTTCGTTGAGCATGATCCGGGCGACGGCGTACATGGCGAACGACTTCCCGGTGCCGGTCGCGAGATCGAGTGTGCAGGACAGGCGGTCAGCGAACGGGAGCCGTTGAACGAGCGTGTCCGCGCTGGGGTAGAGCCGTTGAAGGTCGGCAGACGCGTCGTACGCCTCGCGGGCGAGCTGTTCGGTGTTGTCGTACCGGCCGCCGCAGAACAGCCGCAGGACCGTCTCGATCGCCGCGCGTTGGTACTCGCGGTTGCCGCAGACGGCGTCGATGAACTCGCTGTAGGCGGCGAGGTCGAAGAGGGCCGAGTTGTAGCTCTCGGAGACTGGCAGGACGAGCTGGTCGGCGCTGAAGCGGTCCGCGGCGAGGGCCGCGCGAGGCGTCACGCTGCGACCTCGTCTGCGTCGGCGGGCTGGGCCTCGATGGTGCCCTGGCGGATCACGCGGCGCAGCTCGTTGCCGAACACGTCGATGAACACGAGCATCACGGTCGCGTCGTCGGCGTGGGCGACCTCGAACGTCCAGTCCTGCTTCTTCAGAGCTTCGCCGAAGTGATGCTCAGCGAGGCGGAAGCCGGGCTCGCCGTAGTTCGGGTCGACCAGCACCATCGCGAGATCTCCGCGGCCGGCGTCATCAAGCTCCGCCGCGTCGTCGGGGTCAAGCCCGCCGCGGTGAAACGCGTTGACCACGACGCGCACCTTGCCCTCCTGGGAATGGACGTCGAGGTCCACCTCGGGCAGGTCGATGAAGTCGAACCCGTAGGCGTCCAGCGCGTCGTTGACTTGGTCGAGGGCGGACGGCTGGCTTGTGAGCTGGAAGTCTCGCTCGTGCAGCAGTTCGATGACCGAGTAGGGAACGCGCAACAGGAAGTACCGGGTGCTGCCGAGTTCGACGATGTCCTGGAACATGCCCGGGTCGCAGCGCGCCTCGGGGACGATGACGTACACGGCCTGGTCGACCTGCGAGCCGATGCGCTGATGGAGGGTCTCGATGTACGTCTCGTCGAGATCGGCGTCGACTTGGTCGAACGGGAAGACGTGAACGGGATCACCCTTGCGGCGCCCGGCCATCGGGACGCCCGCGATCGAGAATGCCTCGGGCTTGCAGCCGAACAGGTCGAGCGTGAAGGCGCGGAAGCCCGCGGGCGGCAGCTGTTCGAGCAGCGTGTTGTCGTACAGGCCCGCGTGGCACACATCGAACGGCGCTCCCGCGGTGACGGACAGCAAGCGGCGCTGGGCGGTGTACATCGCGAGCTTGCCGCAGTCGACAGCGATCCAGCGCCGGTCGATCGCACGCGCGGCGACGGCCGTCGTTCCCGACCCCGCGAAACAGTCGAGAACGACATCCCCGGCGTTCGTCGACGCGTTGAGGATCCGCTCCAGAAGGGCCACGGGCTTCTGTGTCGGGTAGCCGATGCGGTCAGTCGCCTGCGAGTTGACCGGCGGAATATCAGTCCACATGTCATCGACGGCCTGGCCTTCGTTCTCATCGAAGTAGCGCTTCAGCTGAGGGCGCTTAGTCTTGTCTGCGGGCTTGTCGATGCGCCCGTCGCCGTCGAGCTCGTCCATGGTCACGCGCGAGTATCGCCACCCCTTCTCCGGGGATGGGTACACCTGCCACTCGTACATCATGTTCGGACGAGGGTTCGGGCTGGTGAGGTTGTCCAACCGGTACTTGCCGCGACCGTCATCGTCGTCGTGGACGTACTTCTTGCCGGCCACGACGGCGCCCAGGCCCAGAGTGAGCCCACCGACCACCCACGGCCAGAGCGGATCCTTCTGCGGCTCGGGGTTGCCCTTAGCTTAGACGCTGCGCAGTTGAGTTCGCCGGGCGGGAGATAGACCGAGGCAAGCGTCCCGGGATCACGACCGCTGACCTTCCGGCGGGAGTTCGACGCGCAACGATCGAACCGCTGACCGCGTTCATCGAAGACCAGAGAGTTCCGGCGGTACTGCGACACCCCCGGCCGGGCTGGCTGGCCGAAGGCTTGCCGTTGGCAGCAGTGATCCGGGGCACGCGTCGATCCTGCCGTGCACTATCTCCTCGAGGCGCGCTTCGCGTTCCTAAGCAGCGCCGGTGCCGCGCAGCCGTCGCTCAGGCCGTCGCTTCCCAGCTGCCGTCGGCCCGCTGGCGCGCGACGTTCTGCCGCCGGAGATGATTGAGATGGGCGTAGGTCTCCATCAGGGCGAGCATGCGATCCTCGGGGGTGTTGGCGCGGGCGCCGAATGTCGCCGATGTGAGGGCATCGAGGGTCATCCTGCCGGTGCCGAGCGCCGTGCCTAGCTGTTCGAGCCGGCGCGTGTGGTGGTCGAGCAGGTCCTGGGCTCGGCCTCGCGCGTCCGTATACGCCTCACCGTGGGCGGGCAGTACGAGGTCGATCGGGAGCGCGGCAACGCGGCGCACTGAGGCGAGGAACGCGGCGAGGGTGTCCTCGCCGTTTGCAGTTGGCTGGACATTCGGGGTGAACCCGGGGAGGAGGAGATCGCCGCATACCAATGTCCGGTCGGCCGCTCGGTAGAGGCACAGGTGCGCCGGGTCGTGGCCCGGGGTGTGGAGCGCGGTCCAGTCGCCGAAGCGATCGCCATCGCGCACCGGAATGACAGCCGGTACGTCGCCGACGAGCTCCTGGAATCTCGCGAAGGCCCGCATGATCGTCTCGCCGTCGGCAACCCCGGGAGCGACCCCCTCGACTGGGAGATCGCCGCGCGCGAACGCGAACGTCTGGTCGATCTCCGGATGTGCGTAGACGGTGGGGCTGTATTGTGCGGCGATCCCCCAGTGATCGAGGTGGCCGTGCGTCAGCAGCACGCGTGGAGTGTCGACCTTCGCCCCGGTGAGGCCGGCCTCGAATGCGGACTCTGACCCCTTCGCGCCGGTATCCACGACCAGCGGTCCCTCGGGCGTTTCCAACACGTGGACGTGCAGGTGATCCGGCGACCCGAGCACGAGCGGAACCGTGAATCTGATGACGCCTGGGACCGGGCTGTGCAGATCGAGCGAGATGGTCATGTCGGTGACGTGTCTGCTTTCGTGGGGCCATCAAGGTTGAACTCGGGGAGCAGGCGGCCGAGCCACTTTGGGAGCCAGAACGTCGCGGGGCCCACGAGACTCGTCGCGGCTGGGAGCAGGATCAGGCGAACGAGCGTGGCGTCGATCAGCACGGCGGTGGCCAGCCCGACGCCGGTCTGCTTGATCGTCGTCAGCTCCGCGGCACTGAAGGCGACGAACACGCCGCCCATGATCGCCGCCGCGCCCGTGACGACGCGGCCGGTGCGATCGATCGCGTGAGTGATTGCTGGCCGAAGCTGGCGATGGCTCAGCCAGCTCTCACGCATCCGGGTGAGGATGAACACTTGATAGTCGAGGGAGAGCGCGAAGACGATCGTGAACGTGCCGAGGAGGCTGAGCGTGTCGGCCCAACCGGGCCCGCCCAACAGGGGTGGATCGCCGTCGAAACACAACGCCACAGCGCCGAAGGATGCGCCGACGGTGAGGAGGTTCAGCGCGACGCTGATCAGGGGGAGCACGATCGCCCGCAGCAGCACCACCAACACAAGGAACGTCACGCCCGACAGTGCGGCGATCAGCCAAGGAAGTCGTCCCCCGAGCGTTTCCTGATGGTCGGTGAGGTGCGCCGCGATGCCGGCGGTGCCCGCCTGCGCGTCGGTGGCGCGGCTGAGGTCGTCCATGTCGGCGTTGAGGCGTTCATCGAGCTGCCGCGTCGGGGCATCGTTCGGCCCCGTCGTCGGAACCACCGTGATGCGCGCCGCCTGCCCGCCGGATTCGTGACTCACGGCGAACTTCGCCCGCGGGTCGTCGACACCACCGCCGGTACGACGTCGTTCATCGCGCAGCGGCGCGGGCTGCCCCGCCGCGGTGTCACCCGGGCCGATCACGGCCGCGACCTCGGGCCAGCGCGCGATGCCGGCCTGCCATCGTGCCACCGCGTGCAGGCGCGCCTCGGTCGTGACCGGGCCCGAGCGGGTAGCGATGTAGACTTCGAACGGCGCGGCCCAACCTGGACCCATCGTCGATGCAACCCGCTGCGCCTCGGCCCGAGCAACGCTGGAGGCCGGCAGGGCCCGGGCATCGAGCGGGCCGGTGTCGAGCGCGAGCGCCGGCAGGCCCAGCACAACCAGTGGGGCCAGGGCCGCGCCGCCCCAAAGCAGCGGTGGCGCTGCACGCACTCGGCCAGCGCGGCCCACCGACCTCCCTCGAGCGGCGCTTGCCCGATCCTCCAGCGGTCGAGATTGGTTCCGAGCAGGGCGAGCAGAGCCGGCACGGCGAGAAACGCGCCGGCCATGCTGATGATCGCCACCGTCGCGACGCTCGCGGCCGCTGAGAACAGGAAGTCGCCCGGCGTCAGCAGGATGGCGGCCAGCATCGCGACGAGCAGGGTCACCCCGGCGAAGAGCACGGTGCGCCCTGCGGTCCGCTGCGCGGCGGTCGCCGCATCGACGGGTGCGAGACCCCGGGCGAGTTCTTCGCGGAAGCGTGAGACGAGGAGCAGCGAGTAATCGACGCCGAGCGCAAGTCCCATCATCGATGTGAGCGCGGTCGCCACGTCGCTGATGGGACGCAGCTCGCCGAGCAGGCCCACGGCGCCATACCCGGACTCGACGGCCGCGATCCCGAAGATCGCGGGCACCAGCGCAGCGATCGGCGAACGGAACACCAGCAGAAGGATCAGCGCCAAGAGCGGGATCGCGAGGCGCTCGGCGTCGTGGGCTGCGCGGAGGGAGGCGTCCTTCAGCTCCCCGCCGATGACCGAGAACCCACTCATCGAAGCGCGAACTGGGGACTGCACGCGGGCGCGAACCACGGTACGCACGTCCTTGCCGATCCCGCTGGCGAACGTATTGCGCGTCTGACCGGCCACGAGCACCAGCGCGGCGCTGCCCCGAGGCCGGAGCTCGGGCGCCAGCCGACCGCCGTCCCACGGTGACAACACGCGAAGGCCGCCGTTCGCGCGCAGCGCCGCCGCAAGCTCAGGCCCCTGCTCATCGAGCTCGGCGCGGGGCCCCTCGAGCACGACGGGGATCGACGCCTCGGTGCCGAAGTACCGATCGGCGACCGCCTGCGCCCGTGCGCTAGAGGTGCCCGGGACATCGAGCGAACTCGGAGTGATCCGCTCACCGAAGCTCAGGCCCTGGACCGCCAGGATCAGAGTCAGGACAATCCAGACCGCCAGGGTCAGACGCGGGTGGCGCACTGCGGCCGCAGCCCACCGCATCAGCGCTTGCCTCCGAGGGGCTTCAGCACCACGCGGTGTCCAAGCATGCTTCGGACGAGGACATCGCGATCGCTCGGGGCTGGTGAGCGCGATCTGCTGCGAGCGGCACGGGGCGTGGGGGGATCGGTGCGGTGCAACGCGACGTGTCGCCGGGCGCTCGCCGGAGACGCTGATACGGACAGGTTCGTGGACCCGCCGACTGGTGACGGACGAGGGCCGTCAGTCGGCGGCGGTGCGCGGTCCGCGTGCGTGTGGCCGCCCCGTTGGTGCTATCGGACACCGCTGGCACCGGAGCCGTCTGCCGAAGGCGTCCGCGCTTGCCCGATCCAGTCCCCAAACGGCGGGCCGGCCACGTCGGCGTGGGAGGAGAAGTGCTCAAGACCGACCCGGACAAAGAGCGCTGTCGCCTCGGTCGTGATCGCGTTGGCGTCGGTGACGGTCCCGTGCATCCAGAGCTTACGGCCCGCGCTGCGCGTGCACGTGGCGCTGAGCGTCAGGGTTCGGCCGAGCCTGACGGGCGCGCGGTAGTCAACGCTGAGATTGGCCGTCACGGCGGGCACCCCAAGCACGACGAGCACACCGCCGAAGAGGTCATCGAGTGCAGCCGCGACCACGCCGCCGTGAGCAAGACCGGGCGCACCCTCGTGGCGTTCGTCGAGAACGAGGTCGGCGACGACGCCCATGCCGTTCCGTTGCATGCGGAGGCGCAGCCCCGCGGGATTGCGCGGGCCACAGCCGAAGCAGTTGTCCTGATGTGGCGGGATGCTCTGCCCTTCGCGTATGGTCACAGCAGGGCCTCCATCAGCAGGGCGTCCATGGCTTCGACGCCGGAGGCCTCCATGCGGTGGATGTCCTCGACGATCGGTATGCCGGCGGCGTGCTCTCCCTGGGCTGCGTGCCGTCCGAGCGTGCGCCATGCTTCGGCGAGTTCGTCGTAGATGGCCGCAGCGGTCCCCAACGCAGGCGCCTTAATCATCTCGTGCATTTCGCGGAGGAAGTCGGCATGCAGAGAACGGAACATGGCGCCGGCGGTGCCTGCCTTGACGATGAAGATGCGTAGACCGGCGAGCGCCTGCTCAAGCCCCTCCCCGAACTTCTCCGGCCACGCCGGGTAGCTCAGGGCAAAGCGCCTCACGCCGTCAAGTCCCGTGCCTCCTGGTAGATCCCCGACACTGACAGTGCTGGCGCGCATGTTGCTGACGGCACGTGCCAGCGCGCGACGAAGGACAACGTCGGGCGCTGGTAGGCGCGTGGGCCAGTCGTAGAAAAACGTGGCGTGCCGGTTCGGACCGGGGAAGCCGCTGGAGTTCCTCGCGGCGGCAAGCGCCCGGAGTGAACAGGCTTGGATTTCGTCGCGGTCATTGTCGGCGATCCAGGCGACGCCACGATCCTCGTCGTAGTCCACCACGACGATGTCGTGGCGCGTGTTGCTCATGCGAACGCGCAGGTACTCGAGTTCAGCGATGTCGGCCCAGACCATCGTCGGACGTCCGGCGTCGATCTCCTCCCGTACCCATCGCCACCCCTCCTGGGGGTCGTCGCTCTCCCGCACCTCCAGCTTGGCGTCGATGTGTTCGGCGATGTCGCGTTCGAGATCTCCCGTTCTTCCCACGAGGTAGAACGGCGGAGCGATACCCGGGAACTCCGCAAAGAAGAATCCGAGGCCGCCGGCGAGACCGAACACCATGCCTTCACTCAGGGGGCCGTCCCCGAAGTCGAGTCGGTGGTACTCGAGGAGGTCGCGCAGCGCGCCCGAGCCGCAGTGCCCGGCGCGTTGGTGGGGGAATGTGTCCGCACGTGTCTGGTTCATCGTCGGCGACTCTACCGAGAAAACGCACCGGCTGGTACGCTCTGCGCGCTTGTCAGCTCAACTCACCCCCTGTACGCAGGAGCCACCAATGGCCATCAGTGTGGATCGCCCTCTTGAGGGCGTCGATGTCAGCGATCTCAGCCTTTGGGAGGAGGGGCCGCCTTTCGAGTTGTTCGCAAGGCTTCGCCGTGAGGCACCCGTGCACTGGAGCCCGCTGAGCCAGTACCCCGAAGAGGCGGGCTTCTGGTCGATCACACGCTGGGATGACGTCCATCGCATCAGCCGCGACTTCGAGACCTTCTCGTCGGAGCGCGGCGGGATCCTGCTGCTCGACGAGCCTGGCCTGCCGCTTGCTCTGCAGCAGCAGCAGATGATCTCGATGGATCCGCCGCGGCACGATCGCATCAAGGCGATCTTCCAGCGGGGCTTCACCCCGGCTCGGATCAACGAACACGAGGAGCGCATCCGCGCGATCGTCGTCGGGGCACTCGACAGGGTGGCTTCGACGGGTCGCTGCGACCTCGTCACCGATGTGACTCAGCCCGTGGTATCTCGAGTGATCGGGTCGTTCATCGGCTCCGACCCGGCGGATGACGCGAAGAACGCCGAGCGGGTCAACATGGTCCTTGCGTTCGGCGACGAGGAGGTGTCGCCCGGGTTCGAGGAGGTCGCGGCCAGCATCGAGGAGGCCTATGGCGAGTTCATGGAGCAGGTCGAAGCTCGCCGCCAGGCGCCGGCGGATGACCTGCTGACCGTGCTGGCGCACGCTGAGGTCGATGGCGAGCGCCTCAACGACCTTGAGATCTTCACCGGTATCGGGCTCCTTGCCGCGGCGGGCAACGATTCGACTCGCTCGACGTTTGCCAGCGGGATGCTCGCCCTCCTCGAGCACCCGGAGCAGATGGACCTCGTGCAGCGCGATCCCGGTCTGATCCCGGGCCTCGTGGAGGAGGCGCTTCGTTGCTTCCCCGCCTTCTCGCACTTCCGCCGGACCACGCAGCGCGATGTCGAGATGCACGGCCAGAGGATCCGCGAGGGAGACAAGGTTCTCCTCTGGTACGTCTCCAGCAATCGCGATGAGACGGTCATCGACGATCCGGACCGCTTCGACATCCTCCGCGAGCCGAAGAACCACCAGGCCTTCGGTGCGGGCGGCCGTCATTTCTGCCTCGGCGCGGCTCTCGCGCGCCTGGAGTTGCGGGTCCTGTTCGAGGAGACGCTGTCGCGGTTCCCGGACCTCCACCTCGACGGGGAGCCCCGCCGGACGCGGTCCTGCTTCGTCAACCAGCTCAAGGAAATGCCGGTCGCGTTCGCGGCGCGGTAGGTGAGAAGGCCACCGAGCGGCGTACGCCTACTGTGATGAAGACGACACCACCCACGAGCGAGGACCTGCAGGCGACGTGGTTCTTGGACTATCACGCCCCGTCTGTCGCCGCCTTTGTCGCAACGGCGACCGAGGGGGTGACGGACGAGGCCGAGCGGCTACGGCGGCTCTTTGAGGCTGTGCGCGACGGCGTGCGCTACGACCCGTACTCGCTCTCGCAGGACCCGCGCGACTACCGCGCGAGCACGGTGGCTGGTGCCGCGGGCGCGTACTGCGTGCCCAAAGCGGTCTTGTTCGTCGCGTCGTGTCGCGCGGTCGGGGTCCCGGCCCGGCTGGGCTTCGCGGATGTGAAGAACCACCTGCAGTCCGATCGGCTGCTCGAGGTGATGGGCACCGACCTGTTCCGCTATCACGGCTACGCCGCGGTGTGGAGCGGCTCCCGGTGGGTGAAGGCAAGCCCCGCGTTCAACCGGGAGCTCTGCGCGCGGTTCGGCGTTCCGGCGCTCGAGTTCGACGGGGCCGCGGATGCGCTGCTGCACGCCTTCACCGGCGACGGCCGGCGCCACATGGAGTACGTCACCGACCACGGCACCTTCGCCGACCTTCCGCTCGACGAGATCCTGGACTCATACCGCCGGGCATATCCGGCGATGGAGCTCACCGGCCCGGAGGCGGTTGGCGACGAGGTGTTCAGCGAGTGATGTCGCACAGAGCGCCTAGGCGCTCTGTGCATGGTCAACGAGAGATGGGAAGTCGATGCTCGAAGGGTTGATGCAGGATGAAGCGCTCACCGTGCAGTCGCTGCTGCGCCGCCTACGCACGGTCGGCGCGTCCGCCGAGGTGGCGACGCTGCAGGCTGACGGATCGCTGGAACGGTGCTCGTACGGCGAGGTGGCCGAGCGGGTCGACAGGCTCTGCCGCGGGCTGTCGATGCTCGGTGTGCAGCCGGGGGATCGCGTTGCGACGCTGGCGTGGAACAACCAGGCGCACCTCGAGGCTTATCTGGCTGCGCCATGCATGGGCGCGGTGCTGCATACGCTGAACCTGCGCCTGCACCCCGATCAGCTCGCCTACATCATCGACCACGCCGAGGACGCGGTCATCCTCGTCGACGAGTCGCTGGTGCCGATGCTGGCGGCGATCGCGCCGCGGCTCACGTGTGCTCCCAAGTTCGTCGTGGTCGGTGCCGAAGACGGCACGCTGCCCGGCGCGTGGTCATACGACGACCTGCTCGCCGCGGCCGACTCGCCGTTCGAGTACCCGGACGTCGAGGAACGTCAGGCCTCGGGCCTCTGCTACACGAGCGGGACGACCGGCCACCCGAAGGGCGTGCTGTACTCGCACCGTTCGACGTACCTGCACGCCATGGCCGCGTGCACGGCCGACGCGCTCGGGGTCTCCGGTCGCGATCGCATCCTGCCGATCGTCCCGATGTTTCACGCCAACGCCTGGGGCATCCCGTACGCGGCGGCGATGGCCGGGGCCGATCTCGTGCTGCCGGGCCCCCACCTGCAGGCTGAGCGGATCGCGGCGCTCATCGAGGGCGAGCGCGTCACGATCGCCGGTGCGGTCCCGACGATCTGGATGGACCTGCTCCGCTACGCCGACGCACATCGCCCGGACCTCTCATCTCTGCGCCTGGTGCCGTGCGGCGGGGCGGCGGTCCCGCGGAGCCTGATGGAGGCCTTCGAAGAGCGGCACGGCGTGCGGATCGTGCAGGCCTGGGGGATGACTGAGACGAGCCCGCTCGGCGCGGTGGCTCACCCTCCGCGCGGCGCGGAGGGCGAGGACTACTGGCGAGCGAAGGCCATGGCCGGGCGCATCTGCGCGGGCGTCGAGGCGCGACTGATCGACGGCGACGGTCGGGAGGCCGCTTGGGACGGAGTGGCGACGGGCGAGCTCGAGGTTCGCGGTCCGTGGGTCGCGGCGGCGTACTACCGGGATCCGGCGCCGGACAAGTTCCACGGCGGCTGGCTGCGCACGGGCGACGTGGCGGCGATCGACGCCACCGGCTACATCCGCCTGACCGATCGCGCCAAGGACGTCATCAAGTCGGGGGGCGAGTGGATCTCGTCGGTCGACCTCGAGAATGAACTCATGGCGTATCCCGGTGTCGCTGAGGCAGCGGTGATCGCGCGTCCAGACGACCGCTGGACCGAACGCCCTCTTGCCTGCGTGGTTGCGGAGCCCGGCGCCGAGCTGGAGGCCGACGGTCTCGCAGCGCACCTCGCGGCGCGCGTGTCGCGCTGGTGGGTCCCGGAGGAGTTCGTCTTCCTCGATGAGGTCCCGAAGACGAGCGTCGGCAAGTTCGACAAGAAGCTGCTGCGCGCGCGCTTGGCAGAGGGCGAACTCGATGATCGGCAGAGCGTCGACCGCTCAGCGCTCCCGCCGGAACGCCATCCGTCCCCGCGAGCGTCTGCCTGACCTGCCGGTCCGCTGAGAACGGATATAGCCATGTCACCACGTACCCATCTGGTCATCGCCGGGACGGTCGTCGCCATCACCGGGGCGGCCCGCGGCATCGGCAAGGCGACCGCGAAGGCCCTCATCGGGAAGGGCGCGAAGGTCTCGATCGGCGACGTCGACGTCGACGTCGCGCAGCAGACTGCCGAGGAACTCGGCGCGGGGACGATCGCCCTGCCGCTCGACGTCACCGACCGCGCGTCGGTCGACGATTTCGTCGCGCAGACCGAGGAGCGCCTCGGCCCGATCGACGTCTTCATCAACAACGCCGGCATCATGCCGACGACGTGGTTCCTCGAAGAGGACGAGGCGAGCATCCACCGCCAGTTCTCCATCAACGTCATGGGCCCGATCAACGGCATGCGTTCCGTCATCCCCCGGATGCTTGAGCGCGGCGGCGGTCACGTCATCAACGTCGCCTCGTCGGCCGGCAAGTTCCCGGTCCCGGGCATCGCCACGTACTGCGGCACGAAGCACGCGGTCGTCGGCATCACGGGGGCGATGCGCGGCGAGTTGAAGGACACACCGGTCGACGTGTCCGTCGTCATGCCCGTCATCGTCCGCACCGAGCTGACCGACGGCGTGCCGGACACGCGCGGCGTCAAGCCGCTGCAGCCCGAGGACGTAGCGGGCTCCATCGTCGAGGCGATCGAGACGCGGCGCTACGAGGTGTGGTGTCCGAAGTCGTCGCAGGGCATCTACAAGACGACGACGCTCCTGCCGCTCGCGCTGAATGATGCGATTTCCACCGTGCTCAAGAGCGACCGCATCATGCTCGATGCCCTTGGCTCTCCGGACCGTCAGAAGTACTTGGACCGGATCTCGCGCGAGAGCCGGGCGCTGGGTTCCGGTGCTGACGGGGACTGAGCTGTTCGATGAATAGGAGAGGGACTGTGGGGATGTTCGACGGGAAGGTTGCGGTGATCACCGGGTCGGCGCGTGGGATCGGGCGGGCGACCGCGGAGATCCTTGCCGAGGGCGGGGCGAAGGTCATCGTCAACGACCTCGACGCCGACGTGGCGCGGCAGACGGCGGGTGAGCTCGGCGGGGACACCGCGGTGCACGCCGGCAACCTCATGAAGGACGGCGAGGCGGACAAGCTCATCCAGGCCGCAATCGACGCCTTCGGCCGGATCGACATCATCGTGAACAATGCTGGCTACACGAACGACGCGCCGCTGCACAAGATGAGCGACGACCAGTTCGCGCAGATGATGGACATCCACGCCGCGGTGCCGTTCCGCGTGCTCCGCGCGGCCGCGCCGTACCTGCGCGAGCCGGCGAAGCAGGAGCGCGAGGAGGGCCGCGAGGTCTTCCGCAAGATCGTGAACGTGAGCTCCCTGGCCGGGACCTGCGGCAACCCGGGGCAGGCGAACTACAGCTCCGCAAAGGCGGCGATCACCGGCCTGACGAAGACCATGGCCAAGGAGTGGGGCCAGTTCAAGATCAACGTGAACGCCGTCGCGTTCGGCTACGTCGAGACGCGGCTCACGGCGGCGAAGGGCGAGGACACCGTCATCGACATCGACGGCGAGAAGGTCCAGGCCGGCGTGCCCGAGCAGATGCTCGCGATGATGAGCATGATGATCCCGCTCGGCCGCGGCGCGACCCCGCGCGAGGCGGCGGGCGGCATCGCGTTCCTGTGCTCGCCCTGGTCGGACTACGTCACCGGCCAGGTGCTCCATGTCAGCGGCGGCGTCCCGATGGGGATGTGAGGAGAGAGACCATGAGCAACCGCACGTTCGTGATCGGTGTCGGCATGACGAAGTTCGACAAGCCGGGCACGAAGGAAGGCGACTACCCAGACTGGGTCGGCGACGCCGTCAGCAACGCGCTCGATGATGCGGGCGTCCCGTATGAGGACGTCGAGCAGGCGTTTGCCGGCTACTGCTACGGCGACTCGACGTACGGGCAGCGCGCGATCTACCAGTTCGGCGTCACCGGGATCCCGGTGGTCAACGTCAACACCATCTGCTCGACGGGCTCGTCGGCGCTCTACCTCGCCCGCCAGGCGGTGCGCGGCGGTCTCGCCGATCTCGCGCTGGCGTTCGGCTTCGAGAAGATGGAGAAGGGCTCGCTCGGGATGAAGTACACCGACCGGACCCCGGCGATGGACCACCACCTCCAGAAGCTCATGGAGTCCCACGAGCTGACTCCGGCGCCGATGGCGCCGCAGATGTTCGGCGACGCGGGCGTCGACCACATGAAGAAGTACGGCTCGAAGCCCGAGCACTTCGCGTGGATCGGCTGGAAGAACCACAAGCACTCGACGAACAACCCGTACGCGCAGTTCCAGGACGAGTACTCGCTCGAGGACATCCTGAACGCGCCGATGATCAGCCCGCCGCTGACGAAGCTGCAGTGCTCGCCGACGTCGGACGGCGCGGGCGCCGCGCTCGTCGCGTCCGAGCGCTACGTCGACGAGCACGACCTGTGGGACCGCGCGATCGAGATCGTCGGGCAGTCGATGGTCACCGACACGCCCGCGACGTTCGCCGAGGGCGCGAGCGCGATCGAGGTCGTCGGCTACGACATGTCCAAGCAGGCCCGGATCCGGGCGATGGAGGAGGCGCAGATCGCGCCGTCCGACGTCGACGTCTGCGAGTTACACGACTGCTTCAGCGCGAACGAGCTCATCACCTACGAGGCGCTGGGGTTCGCCGAGGAGGGCGAGGGGCACCTGCTCGTCGACCGCCAGGCCACGACGTACGGCGGCGACGGCCCGGTCGTCAACCCGTCGGGCGGCCTCATCTCCAAGGGCCACCCGCTCGGCGCGACGGGCCTGGCGCAGTGCTCGGAGCTCGTCTGGCAGCTACGCGGCACGGCGGACGCCCGGCAGGTCGAGGGCGCGACGACCGCGCTGCAGCACAACATCGGCCTCGGTGGCGCCGCCGTCGTGACGGTCTACCGGCCGGTCACCGCATGAGCCTCACCGCCACCGCCCTCACAGCGCTGCCCGTGCCCTGGGGGCTCACGGACGAGCAGGAGGAGTTCGTCCGGGCGATCCGCGAGTTCGTCGCCCGCGAGGCGCCCACGAGCGCGGAGCGCACAGCGATCTTCAGCCCGGGCGGGGAGGCGCGCCGCGAGGAGCTGCTCGGCAAGGTCGCCGAGCTCGGCTGGGTGGGCGTCGGGATGCCCGAGGAGTACGGCGGATCCGGCGGCGGCGTGTTCGACACCTGTCTCTTCACGGAGGAGATCGGCCGCGTGCTGCCGCTCGTCGGCCCGATGGTCAGCCACGTCGTCGCGCACGTGTACCTGCACTTCGGCACCGAGGAGCAGAAGGCCGACATCATCGGTGGCATCTGCGGCGGCAAGCTCGAGGCAATCGCGATCTCCGAGCCGGGCGCCGGCTCGGACGTCGGCAATCTCTCGTGCCGGGCCGAGCCAGTCGACAGCGGGTTCGTCATCAACGGGCAGAAGACCTGGATCTCGAACGCGCACGCGTCGGATCACATCCTGCTCGTCTGCCGGACCGACCCGACCGGCGCGAAGTTCGACGGCATCTCGATGATCTCCGTCCCCACCGACGCCGCAGGAGTGGAGATCCGCGGCATCGACACCATGGCCGGCAAGGAGGTCAACGACGTCTTCTTCAGCGACGTCTTCACCGATGCGGGCCACGTCGTCGGGGACGTGGGTCAGGGCTGGGTGCAGCTCATGGCGGGCTTCAACGTCGAGCGGGTCCTCGTGGGCGCCGTCGGCGTCGGCATGGCGATCCGCGCGCTCGAGGAGGTGCTCGTCTACGTCAACGAGCGCGAGCAGTTCGGGCGCAAGATCGGCTCGTTCCAGGTACAGAAGCACCGCATCGCGGAGCTGGCGACCGAGATCGCGTGCACGCGCGCGTTCGTGCATGAGGTGGCGCGCCGCGTGGACGCCGAGCCCGAGCGGATGCTTGCGTGCGAGGCGTCGATGGTGAAGCTCAAGGCCTCTGAACTCGCGAAGCGCGTCGCGCTCGAATGCCAGGCGATGATGGGCGGCTACGGCTACGCGACCGAGTACGGCATGGAGATGCAGGTCCGGCAGGCGCTGGGCATGATCTTCGGCGGCGGCACGAGCGACATCCACCGTGAGACCATCGCGAAGACGTTCGGACTGTAGGAGACGACATGACGCAGGCCCAGCAGGAGTGGCGCGCCGACAGGCTCGGCGCGTGGACGGACATCAAGGAGCACGAGATCACCGCGGACGCGACGATCGCGTACGCGCAGGCGACGAACTCGCCGATCGTGCCGCAGCTCGACGGCGAGGTCGCGCCGCCCGTGTACGCGATCGTGCCGCCGTTCGGTCAGCTCGGCGAGGCGATGGCGGGCATGGTGCCGACGGAGGTCCTCATGAGCGTTGTCCACGGCGAGCAGGACATGCGCTTCCACCAGCCGATCGTTCCCGGCATGACGCTGCGCACCCGCGCCTCGGTCGCCGGCGTGCGGCCCGCGCGCAGCGGCGTGACGGTCCACATCCTCGTCGAGACGACGACCGCCGACGGCGCGCCGGTGAACGGCCAGTCGATGGTCGCGTTCTTCCGGGGGGCCGAGGGCGCGCTGGACGTCGGCGAGCAGGCGCCGCCGCATCGCATCGGCGTCGACGAGCGCTCGGAGGACCCGGTCGCGACGGTCACGCAGGCGTTCGACGCCGACCAGACGTTCCGTTACGCCGACGTGTCGGGCGACCACATGCCGATCCACAAGGACGAGGAGTTCGCGAAGAAGGTCGGCCTGCCGGGGATCATCATCCACGGGCTCTGCACTATGGCGTTCAACAGCAACGCGATCGTCGCGGGGTGCTGCGGCGGGGACACCGCGCGCCTGAAGCGCCTCGCCGTGCGGTTCTCCCGGCCGGCGCTCCCGGGCCAGACGCTCACGACCCGCATCTGGCAGGTGCTCGACCCGCCGGCCGGCCGGCTCGCGTACAGCTTCGAGGCGGCGAACGACGCGGGCGACATCGTCGTGAAGGACGGTCTCGCCGAGGTCGAGGCCGCCTGAGCGGGGCTCCGGTGCCGGCTCGGCGATCGATATCGTCGGGCCGGCCTGTGGCCCCGCCGAAGCAGAAGGACACCCCGCCGCGCCAGCGCGCGAAGCGCATGGCGCCCGAGGCGCGGCGCGAGCAGATCCTGCAGGTGGCGACCGAGGTGTTCCGCGAGCGTCGTACGGCGAGGTGTCGCTGGACGAGTCGCCGAGGCCGCCGTCATCGCCCGCGGGCTCAGCAACCATCACTTCGGGACAAAGCGCGACCTGTACGCCGAGGTCGTGAAGCGGATCATGGGCGTCCCGGAGATGCCGGTGCCCGAGTACGTGCAGGGCGCGACGCTGCGCGACCGGCTCGACGAGCGCGTCGGCCGCTGGCTCGGCGCCGATCGAAAGCAACCGCGACACCTGGCTCGGCGCCACGGGGATGTCCGGGATGGGCGATCCCGAGATCTCGCAGATCACCGAGGAGGCGCGTGAGCTCGGCGGGCGCCGCGTGGTGCAGATCATGGGGCTCGGCCCGGTCGACGAGCTCAGCCGCAGCGGATGGGCGTCATCCGCGCGTGGGGCGCGCTGGCCGAGGGCGCGGTCGGGCAGTGGCTCGAGTACGACCGCCTCACGCGCGAGCAGGTGCACGCGCTCGTTGTGACGACGGGCTCGCGTCAGCTGACGAGCTCGGCGGGCTGCTCCGGCACGGCACCCGGCCGGACGATGTCGAAGTGCTCGGGGATGGGGTGCGCGAGCATCTCGCGGTGGCGCTTGGCCGTCCACGGCCAGAGCTGCACGTTGCCTTCGGCGTCGTGATACCAGCTGCGGCAGCCGGTGTCCCACACGGTGTTCGGGATCGCGGCGCGCAGGTCGCGGTAGTATGCGTCGGTCGCCTCCTCGCGCGGCGCGACGGCGGCGACCCGTCCCGCGCTCATCTGCTCGAGCCACTGCATGATGAAGTGGACCTGCGTCTCGGCGATCCGGATGAGCGAGTAGTTGCCCACCGGGCTGTGCGGGCCCTGGAGCATGAAGAGGTTCGGGAAGCCCGGGAGCGCGACCGAGCGGTACGCGCGCGGGCCGTCCTTCCACGCCTCCTCGAGCGTCAGGCCGTCCGTGCCCGTGACGCGCATCGGTCGCATGAACGCGCTCGCGTCGAAGCCGGTCGCGTAGACGATGACGTCGGCGGGATGCAGGACGCCGTCGGCCGTGCGGACGCCGTCGGGCTCGATCCGCTCGATGCCCTCGGTGACGAGGTCGACGTCGGGGCGCTGCAGCGCCGTGAGGTAGTTCGGGGCGACGACGAGCCGTTTGCACAGCGGCTGGTAGTCCGGCTCGATCTTCGACCGCAGCTCCGGGTCCTTGACGTGGTACTCGAAGTTCCGCCGCGCGATGCCCTGACAGACGCGGCGTGCGAGCCCCGGCTCGACGACGCCCTGCGCGAGCCAGTCGAATATGACGGCGCGGAGCAGGTGGTACGAGACGTAGTTGAGCTTCGGGAAGCGCCGCCGCAGCGCGCGGCCGAGGCGGCTGTAGCGCGGGTTGCCCATCTCTACGACCCAGTGGCGTGAGCGCTGGTAGGCGTCGATGTGGCTCGCTGTGCCGGCGAGTGCCCCGACGATCTGCGCGCTCGTCGAGCCGGTGCCGATGACGGCGAGGCGCTTGCCGGTGACGTCGACGTCGTGCCGCCACCGGGCCGAGTGGAACGACGGGCCGGCGAACGTGTCCATGCCCTCGATGCGCGGCATCCGCGGGTGGTGCAGCACGCCGGTGGCGGAGACGACGACGTCCGCGACGTGCTCCTCGCCGTCGGCGGTGCGCAGGCGCCAGTGGTTGTCCTCCCAGCGCGCCTCGGTCACCTCGGCGCCGAAGCGGATGTGCGGTTCGAGCGCCCGGTCGGCGACGACCTTGCGGATGTAGCGGTGGATCTCCCGTCCGGGGGCGTAGAGGTGCGACCAGTTCGCGTTCGGCGCGTCGTGGAACTGGTAGAAGCGCCCGGGGACGTCGCAGGTGAGTCCCGGGTACTGGTTCTCGCGCCAGGTCCCGCCGACGTCCTGGGCCTTCTCGAAGATCCTGAAGTCCCGCATGCCCGCGTCCTGGAGGGCCATCGCCATCGCGAGACCGGAGAGGCCGGAACCGATGATCGCGACACGCGGTCCGGCCGAAGTGGAGCGGCTCATGGCCTTGACGGTACCCTATACGCGAGCGGCCAATGACTGCTGGCGAAGCAGCAACACGAGAGGTCCGCATCCTCGAAGCCGCGACGCGGCTCTTCCACGAGCGTCCGTACGAGGACGTGTCGCTCTACGCGGTCGCCGACGTCGCGCGCGGGCTCATCAACCACTACTTCGGCACGAAGCGCGGGCTGTACCTCGAGGTCGTCCGCGAGGTCGCGCGCGTCGAATCGTTCCCCGTGCCGGACTACGTCCAGGGCGCCACGCCGCCCGCCCGCCTGCTTGAGAGCCTGGAGACCTGGCTCGACCTCATCGAGCGCGACCGCGAGGTCTGGCAGATGTCCCTGCGCGCCGCCACGAGCATGGGCGACGGCGAGATCGCCGCGATCATCGAGGAGGCGCGCGAGCAGACGGCGCAGCGCCTCGTCGCCGTGATCGGCCTCGGCCCGGTCGGCGACCTGCCGCCCGAGACGTTCGCGACCGTGCGCCCGTGACGGGGGTTCGGCGAGGTCGTCGTGCAGCAGTGGCTGCAGTACGGCCGGCTCACCCGCGAGCAGGCGCAGAACCTCATGATCGACACGATCATGCCGGGGGTCGACCGGCTCACGGCGGGCGTCGCGTCGGCGTAGCGGCGTCAGCCGTCCGCGTCATCCCTTGCAGGAGCAGTTCCACCGTGTGGTCGGCGAACCGGTCGATGAGTTCGTCGTTGAGCGTTTCGCCGGTGTCGTGCACCCACGAGTGCGCGGAGAACAGGAACTCGCACATCCCGACGATGGAGAACAGCAGGAGCGTCGGGTCGATCCCCGAGCGGAACGCGCCCTGCTCGACGCCCTCCTTGAGCAGGTCCTCGTAGAACGCGATCGTCGGGCGGGCGACCGTCTGTGCCATGCCGGTGGCGGTCGCATCGCCGGCGGCGATCCGCTCGCTCAGCGAGCTCATGTACGGGAAACGGACGAAGTTGCGCACCATCGCGCGGACGTGCAGCGCCAGCGCCTCCTGCGGCGGCAGACCGAGTTCGATCAGGCGCTGCTCCTCGCCCATCATCTGGGAGACCGCGCGCTCCCCGAGCGCCTCGAGCAGGCCGGCCTTGCTCCCGAAGCAGTAGCTCACCATCGCGACGCGCACATCGGCGCGCTCGCAGATCTGGCTCACCGACGGCTCCTCGCCGCCGTGTTCGAAGAGCAGCTCGTGCGTGGCCTGCAGCAGCTTCTCGCGCGTGATCTCCGCGCCGCGGGGCGGAAGATCGGGCGGGGGAAGCGCTCCTGCGGACGTCGACATCGGCGCTCATTCTCGCATATTGATTGAACGACCATCCAATTTTGATTGAATGTCCGTTCATATGACCGCCCGCACCGACGACATCGCCCTTCCGCTCGTCCCGAGCGACGAGGAACTGGCAATCCGGACGTCCGTCCGCGAGATCGTCGAGGGCTTCGGCCCCGACTACGCCCGCACGTGTTACGAGGCGGGCGAGCCGCCGAGCGCGATGTGGAAGGCGCTCGCCGAGCAGGGCTTCGTCGGCATCAACGTGCCCGAGGAGTGGGGCGGCGGCGGCCTGGGCATGTGGGGCCTGCAGCTCGTCGGCGAGGAGCTCGCCGCGGCCGGGGGCGCGACGCTCATGCTGGTCGTCTCCTCGGCGATGTCCGGCTCGATCCTGCCGCGCCACGGCACCGAGGCGCAGAAGGAACGTTGGCTGCGCGGTGTCGCGGCGGGCACCACGAAGATCGCGTTCGCGATCACCGAGCCGGACGCCGGCACGAACAGCCACAACCTCCGCACCGAGCTGCGCCGGGACGGTGGCAGCTACCTCCTGCGCGGCCAGAAGACGTACATCTCCGGGGTCGAGGACGCGGAGGGCATCCTCGTGGTGTCCCGCCTGCGCCACGACGACGGGAAGCTCAGCAAGCCGACGCTCGCGATCATCGACGTCGACGGCCCCGGGTTCTCCCGCGACGAGATCCCGATGCCGTACCTCGGGCCGGACAAGCAGTGGACGCTGTACTTCGACGACGTCGTCGTCCCGGCCGACCGGCTGCTCGGCGGCGAGGAGGCCGGCCTCGGCGTGCTCTTCGACGCGCTGAACCCCGAGCGGATCATCGCCGCGGCGCTGGCGAACGGCATGGCGCGCCGCGCGATCGACCAGGCCGCGAAGTACGCCAACGAGCGCGAGGTGTGGGGCCAGCCGATCGGCGCCCACCAGTCCGTCGCGCACCCGCTCGCCGAGGCGAAGGTCGAGATGGAGATGACGCGCCTCATGACGCAGAAGGCCGCCGTGCTCTTCGACGCGGGCTCACCGCTCGCGGGCGAGGCGTCGAACATGGCGAAGTACGGGGCGGCCAAGGCGGCGGTCCACGCGGTCGACGCCGGCATCCAGGCGCACGGCGGCAACGGCTTCGCGCTGGAGTACGGCATGTCGGACATGTGGTGGCCGGCGCGCCTCATGCGCACCGCGCCGGTGAGCGAGCAGATGGTGCTCAACCACGTGGCCCAGCACAGCCTCGGTCTGCCGAAGTCCTACTAGGTGCGTCTGATGCTCGACGGGCAGGTCGCGATCGTGACGGGCGGCGGGTCCGGTATCGGCCGGGCCACGGCGCTGGAGCTGGCAGGCAACGGGGCGACGGTGGTCGTCTGCGGCCGCCGCCAGGAGCCTCTGGACGAGACGGCTGCGCTCGACGAGCGCGGCGCCATCGAGGGCATCACCTGCGACATCCGCGAGGAGGACCAGGTCGACGCGCTCGTCGATGAGACGCTGCGCCGCCACGGGCGCATCGACATCCTCGTCAACAACGCGGGCGGCCAGTTCCTCAGCCCGGCCGAGGACATCACGCCGAAGGGCTTTCGCACCGTCGTGCGGCTCAACCTCGAGGGCACGTGGCTCATGACCCACGCGGTCGCGACGAAGGCGTTCATCCCCGGGGGGAATGGTGGCCGGGTCGTCAGCGTCACGCTCACGCCGCATACCGGGCTGGCCGGCATGGCGCACTCGTCGGCCGCGCGCGCCGGGGTGGAGAACCTCATGAAGGTGCTTGCCATCGAGTGGGCGCGGTTCGGCATCAAGCTCAGCGCCGTCGCCCCGGGCGTCGTCGCCACCGAAACGTTCCTGACGAAGTACCCCGCGGCGTTCCGCGACCACTACACCGCGAGCGTGCTCGCCGGGGAGCTCGTCACGCCGGAGGAGGTGGCGCAGACGATCGCGTTCGTCGTGTCGCCGGCCGGCCGGGCGATCAGCGGCAGCGTCATCAACGTCGACCACGGCCACGACGTCTCGCAGGTCCGCTACCCGCCGCGCGAGATCGCCACCGAGCGTGGCAGCATCGAGCAGGAAGCCCGGCGCGCATGACCGTCCTGGCCACGACTGTCGACCCCGCGTCGGCGGACTACACGCGCAAGCGCGACGGAATGCTCGAGCTCGTCGGTCAGCTCGACGAGCTGCTCGAGCAGGTGCGCGGCGGCGGCGGCGAGCGCTACGTCGAGCGCCACCGCTCCCGCGGAAAGCTGCTGCCCCGCGAGCGCATCGAGCTGCTGCTCGACCGTGACAGCGCGTTCCTCGAGCTCAGCCCGTTCGCCGCGTACGAGACGCAGTTCGCCGTCGGCGCGAGCACGATCACCGGCATCGGTGTCGTCGAGGGCGTCGAGTGCGTGGTCACCGCGAGCGAGGCGACGGTGAAGGGCGGGACGATGAACCCGTACACGCTGCGCAAGGTCATGCGCGCGATGGACGTCGCGCAGGAGAACCGGCTGCCGTTCATCAGCCTCGTCGAGTCCGGCGGCGCGGACCTGCCGACGCAGGGCGAGACGTTCGTCCCCGGCGGGGCGGGCTTCCGCCGGCAGGCCGAGATGTCGCGCGCGGGGATCCCGAACATCGCCGTCGTCTTCGGCAACGCGACGGCCGGCGGCGCGTACACGCCCGGCATGGCGGACTTCACGATCTTCATCAAGGACCGCTCCAAGGTCTTCCTCGGCGGGCCGCCGCTCGTGAAGATGGCGACGGGCGAGGAGTCCGACGACGAGTCGCTCGGCGGCGCGGAGATGCACGCGCGCGTATCCGGCCTGGCCGACTACCTCGCGGTGGACGAGCCCGACGCGCTGCGCCTGTGTCGCCAGGTCGTGCGCCGCCTGAACTGGCGCAAGCGCGGGCCGGGTGCGACGGAGCTCCCGGTCGCCGAGCCGCTGCACGACGCCGAGGAGCTCGCGGGGATCGCGTCGATCGACCTCAAGGAGGCGTTCGACATGCGCGAGGTCATCGCGCGCGCCGTCGACGGCTCGGAGTACCACGAGTTCACGCCGGCCTCCGGCGCCGCGCTCACCACCGGGTGGGCGTCGATCCACGGCTTCGGAGTCGGGATCATCGGCAACGTCCAGGGGATCCTCTTCAGCGAGGAGGCCCAGAAGGCGACGCAGTTCATCCAGCTGTGCAACCAGGCCGGCGTGCCGATCCTGTTCCTGCACAACGTGACCGGCTACATGGTCGGCGCGCAGTACGAACAGGGCGGGATCATCAAGCACGGCGCGCAGATGATCCACGCGGTGTCGAACTCCACGGTGCCGCACATCTCGGTGATCGTCGGCGGCTCGTACGGGGCCGGCAACTACGGGATGAGCGGGCACGGCTACCGGCCGCGGTTCGTCTTCACCTGGCCGAACGCGAAGATCGCCGTGATGGGCGGCGCGCAGCTCGCCGGGGTGCTGTCGATCGTCGCCCGGGCCGCGGCCGAGGCGCGCGGCAAGCCGTACGACGAGGACGCCGACGCGATGATGCGCAAGGCCGTCGAGGAGCAGATCGAGCGCGAGTCGCTCGCCCTGCCGATGTCGGGCCGCGTGTTCGACGATGGGATCATCGACCCGCGCGACACGCGCACCGTCCTGGGCATCGCGCTATCCGCGTGCCATTCCGAGACCATCGAGGGCGCCGAGGGCTACGGCGTCTTCCGGATGTGAGGCCGATGACGACGATTCGCACCCTCCTCGTCGCCAATCGTGGCGAGATCGCCTGCCGCATCATCCGCACCGCGCGGGAGATGGGCATCGCCACCGCGGCGGTGTACTCGGACGCCGACGCGGACATGCCGTTCGTCGCGCTCGCTGACGTCGCGGTGCGGCTCGGCGGGCACTCGCCCGCGGAGTCCTACCTGCGCGGCGACGCGATCATCGACGCCGCGCGGCGCACCGGGGCCGACGCGATCCATCCGGGCTACGGGGTCCTCGCCGAGAACGCCGGATTCGCGCGGGCGTGCGCGGACGCGGGGATCGTGTTCGTCGGCCCGTCGCCGGACGCGATCGAGCGGATGGGATCGAAGCTTGGGGCCAAGCGGCTGCTGGCCGACGCGGGGGTGCCGGTCCTGCCGGACATCGACGCCAGCGGGCTGGAGGGCGACGCACTGCGCGAGGCCGCGGAGCGGGTCGGGTATCCCCTGCTCGTCAAGCCGTCCGCAGGGGGCGGCGGCAAGGGCATGCGTGTGGTTGCAGGAGCGGGGGAGCTCGAAGCGGCAGTGGTGTCGTCGCGCCGGCTGGCGGCCGAGGCCTTTGGGGACGACACGCTGCTGCTCGAGCGCTACGTCGCATCGGGGCGGCACGTCGAGATCCAGATCCTCGGCGACACGCACGGCACGGTCACGCACCTGGGCGAGCGCGAGTGCTCGGTCCAGCGGCGGCACCAGAAGATCCTGGAGGAGTCGCCGTCGCCGGTGGTCGACGCCGAGCTGCGCGCGCGGCTGGGCGCGGCGGCGGTCGCGGCGGGCGAGGCGATCGACTACGTCGGCGCGGGGACCGTGGAGTTCCTGCTGGCGCCCGATGGCGGGTTCTTCTTCCTGGAGGTCAACACGC